>JBLMWN010000308.1:0-3452 GCA_050257255.1 Betaproteobacteria bacterium
TGTGTTGAGACGACCCATCTTCCTCGTTATTATCAATTTCTTTTTGGTAAATACGCTTTTTTCGCTCTTGCCGTACAACATCGGAAATATCGCATATAACATCGGCAGAATAGCTATCGTCTTTTATGCAGGATGGCTCATTGTAATGAAAAATGTCGGGGGCAAATGGCAATCCGCTTTGGCTGGGGTAGTCATATACTTCGTCGACCATGTGTTCGTAAAAGGTGGAATTTTCCTCCTGAACTATTTGTTCAAGCCCGAGGGGATGGGACTTGCCGCGTTCGGCGGCGTGATCGTTTCCTTTGTCATGTTCATCCCGCTGTCGATGATTATCGGCATGATAGGCGGTATTGTCGCTCAATCGAAGAGAGAAAGGACCCCTGTTGATACGGAGTAATCACACGATACATTCAGGTCAAAAACCTCCTGCCCGCAGTCTCCGCTTGCTCAAACTGATCCACAGAGTAATCGTCTCATAATAGAAGCGAGACGCGCACCAAAATTGAGGATGCCATATAATGCAAAACAAGAGGCGGCATACGCGGTTCAAATTAGATTTAGTGGAATTGGACGGCAACATGTTTTTGATCGACGATGTGGAGATTCTCGACATTAGTTTAGGCGGAGTTTCCCTGAAAGTGGACAGGGGGCTCAATATTGGCAAAGAATATTTGATTACCCTTGCAGAGAAGGGCAAAAGTGTCGATGTGAAAGGCATTGTGGTGCATTCTGCAATAAAAGGGACTGAGGTACAGACCAATGGCGAACGCGTCACAATCCATACTGCCCGACTCAAGTTTAAGGAAGGCCAGGCAGCTAAGATTGCCCGCGTACTTAATTCAATTCAGCAGCTCGAAAAAGAGGAAGCGCCGGCGGCTGCGGCTCCTGATCGGCGGCTCCATGTCAGGTTTCAGTTCACCATTCCCCTGGAGACTGTTTTGAGCCATTCTGCGCAATTCACGGTGAAAAACATTGGTCTGAGCGGCATGCTCATCCAAAGCGATCAGGCCCTGGAAATAAACAACTTGATTCCCATGGGGCTGTCTCTAAACGCCGACGACCCCGTCAATATTATCGGAAGAATCGTTACCTGCCAAATGAATAAAGGTGATGGACGGGCGCTGTATGAAATGGGGGTGGAGTTCTCAGATTTTACGGACAAGGGTAGAACATTGCTTAAGAAGTTCATAGACGACCTTGCAATCACGAAAGAGAATCCTGAAGCGGCAAAAGCAGACAAGTAGGTTGCGGGCACGGAGGGCGACCCCGGGGATATCTGCTGCTTCGCCCAATTGCGACTTGCGAGCTTTTACGTTTTGATTATTTCTTCAGCCCACGTTGTTAACGCATACCCCCAGAATACCTATTCTACACCGTTGACATCTCTCTGAATCAGGCATATATTCGTTACAACATTGGTCAGTGCTTTTCAGGTTGCGGACAAGAGGCCGCTATGACGTAGGGAAGAATGCCTGCGAAGAAAATCTACATTATTTCCGATGCCACCGGCCAGAGCGGCCTGCACATTCTAAGGGCGGCCTTGGTGCAGTTCGAACACGCCCGCACGAAGATCATGGTTTACCACGATGTCGATTCGAAGGCCGGCCTCAAAAAGGTCCTTGAACAGGCAAGGGCGGCCAGTGCTCTCATCGCGTTCACCTTTGTCAAGAAAGAGATGAGGGACTATGCCAGCGAATACTGTCTGAAGAACAATATTTTCCATCTCGATATTTTGGGTCCGCTCATTGGCAATCTCGCTTCCTACCTTCGGCTGGAACCGCTTGAAACCCCGAGTTTGCTCAGAAAAGTCGATGAACGGTATTTCAAACGCATTGATGCGATTGAGTTTACAATCGGGCATGACGACGGCAGGAATGCCGAGCGCCTTCATGAGGCGGATATCGTTATCGTCGGTCTCTCGCGGACGTCCAAGACGCCGACCTCTTTCTACCTGGCCCAAGAGGGCTACAAGGTCGCAAATGTCCCCATCGTTCCCGGCATTCCCCTGCCTGAAGAACTCTTTGAAATCGATCAGCACAAGATCGTCTGTCTCAATATCGACCCCGAGGTTCTCCAAAAAGTTCGGATGGCTCGTCAAAAACAATCCCACCTCAAGCCCAGTTACAGCGACTTCAAGAAAATCTTTGCCGAGGTCGAGTATGTCCGGGACCTCGTTAGAAAGCACGGGAACTGGAAAGTCGTCGATACAACGAACAAATCAATCGAGGAGACTGCGTGGGAGATTATCCATGCTGTGTTCGGAGATGAACATGACGAATATAATTGATATGGACCGAGGCGCATTGGCGGTCCGGACGCGGGCAGCGCTGAATTCGTTGCCAGAATAAAGCCTGCGGCTTCTCGAATTCTTTTCTCTCAAGGGAGACGTTGCGGCAAGCTACAGGGCATTGCACGTTATGAGCGGAGGAGGATCGGGCGATGTCACATACAGAATCCTTACCGAGTGAGTTCGCAAGCGCAGACTTTGACAGGATCAGGACACTGGCGTCCAAGAGAAACTGCAAACAGGGGGAGCTGATATTTTCCGAAGGGGATGTGGCCGATTTCATATATTTTGTCGAATCCGGCAGGGTTTCCATCCGCATCCAGAAGTTCACCTCACAAGAGGAAATTGCCACGCTGGGGCCGGGAGAACTCTTCGGGGAGATGGCGGTTTTATCGAATGACCGGCGCACGGCGTCAGTTGTCGCCCTGACGGAGACCGCCCTTCTTTGCGTTGACAAGAACTCATTTCTCACGTTGGTCAAGACCGACCGTGCCATTGCCCGGAAGATCAACGACATTATTGCTCGACGGAATGAGGATCTCGCGCTCAAGGAAAAACTGGTCGATATTACGGGCGTCAAGGGAAGGGATTTGCATATCAGCATCAAGGGCGACCAGTCGTTGCGGGAAACAACCTTTACGAGAGAACGATACGAAAGCGTTGTCGACAAGGTCCTGCCGCAGCTTCAGCCCAGGCTGGAAGACTTAATGCTGAATAGGTGTATCTATCAAGTCTTCATCGGCTTCAACAACGGCGAGGTCATCACGTCGTCGGTGTTCAACCCATTTGGTGAGGAAATCCATCAGGCGAACAAGCTGGTGAGCGAAGCCTACAGCGACCGTCAATTTCCGAAAGTTGCGTATGAGGAAAAGGCGATGATGCTCAGGCGACTCTATAGTGCAATTGCCGCTGATCCGGTCTTTGGCGGCCTCCCCGGTCATTTTAAGCATATTTTCAGCCGTCTCTTCGAAAACTGGAGCCCCATCACGCCCGCGGGTATTTCCAACACCCTGTCGCGATTGACCGACCTCAGAAGCATTCCCAATTATTACCTTCGCAATTTTACGATCAGCATGGCCCGGGACGCCATCCAGATGCAATTCAATTGCGACGGCACGCACATCGTCAGCGCGGAAGACTACCAGCGTTTTCTCGAAGAAAACCT
>JBLMWN010000309.1:0-2889 GCA_050257255.1 Betaproteobacteria bacterium
ATCGAAGACAATAAACCGCTATACATTGAATCCTGAAGGCACAGCATATGGCTACGCTGAGACTCCCGGTCAAGCCGGGATGAGAAGGATTCGTCAAAAATCGTGGATCAAGAATCTCCATTTTGCATCCGCATGGACATTTCTCGGAGGAGGTTTTTCGGGGGTGATAGCCAGCGGTTACTTTTGTGCCAAAGAAATATTAAGGGAATAATGTCCTTGATCTCAGTCTGTAGTCTCTAAATATATGACACGGGTGAGGGGCTTTCTTTCGAAAAGCATTTCGAGACCGACAAGCCGCCCATGGGATAAGAGTGTATACAAAATAATGATTCATAGACTAAAATTGAGTTGTGGATAAAGTAAAATGGGTTGTCGATCGATTGCAGGCCGCCAGTCCCTGGCAGCTCGTGTTTATATCAGTCGTGCTGGCGGAGCTGTTTACATTGTTATTTTCGACGCTTCAGAGTTATCTTTTTTGGGGCCATATCTCTCGCGAGGTGCTGATTGTCGGGTTTGGTGATGCACTTATCGTCACTATTGTTGTGGCGTCAAGCATTACAGTCCTTTCCTGGCAAATAAGTGCGCTTAAGCAGGAGCTGAAGAGTCGCGAGGAGGCGGAGAAGCAATTCCGGGTGCTTGCATATTACGATGCCCTTACGGGCCTCCCGAACCGGTCGCTTCTTAAGGAGGTCCTGGGACAGGCGATAAAGAAAGCCGCTCGGGAGAAGAACGGGGCGCTGGGGCTTTTGTTCATCGACCTGGACTATTTTAAACGCATTAACGATTCCCTCGGGCATGAGGTGGGCGATGAGCTCCTTCGTGCAGTCACACAGCGGCTGCTCGTTTCCACAAGAAGTTCCGATTACATAGCCCGAACCGAAGACAGTGATGTGTCGGATATGCTGTCCCGTCTGGGAGGAGATGAGTTTACGGTACTGCTTCACAACCTTGCTCATACTGAGGATGCGGGGAAAGTGGCTGCGCGTATTCAGAAAGATCTGTCAGAGGCGTTCGTAATCGCCGAGCGGGAGATTTTCATCTCGGCGAGTATCGGAATAGCCCTCTATCCGCATGACGGAGAGAATGTTCAAGATATGCTCAAAAACGCCGACGTGGCAATGTATCATGCGAAGTCCAACGGCAGGAACAATTACCAATACTATTCTCCGGTGATGAACTTTGCTGCGCTGGAGGTCCTCACTATGGAGCACAAGCTTCACAAGGCGATTGAATCCGACGAACTGGAACTGTTCTACCAGCCGAAGAAGTTGGTTTCGCAGGACAAGATTGTCGGGATGGAGGCGCTCCTGAGGTGGACACCTGCCGGCGGGGAGATGATCCTGCCCTCTCAGTTTATCGGCATCGCCGAGGAAACGGGGCTTATTATGGACATCGGGAAGTGGACGTTGAAGAATGCATGTATGCAGGCCAGGGAATGGCAGAAAGCAGGGTATGAGCCGGTTGTGATGTCGGTCAACCTGTCGAGCCGGCAGTTCGATCAGAAGGATCTCATAGAGGTTGTGTCAGGCGCGCTGCTGGATTCAGGGCTTGATCCGCGGCTTTTTGAACTCGAGATCACTGAGAGCGCGGTAATGCGAGACCCCCACGGGGCCCTGAAAGTTTTGGGCATGCTCAGAGAAATGGGAGTGATTATCTCGATGGATGACTTTGGAACAGGTTATTCCTCTCTTAATTATTTGCGGATGATCCCTCTTGATTATCTTAAAATAGACCGCTCTTTCGTATTGAATATCGGCAATGCGACTCGCGATGAGGCTATCATTAAGGCGATCATAGGGATAGCGCACAGTCTTGATCTGCGTGTTGTTGCGGAGGGGGTTGAAAACGAGGAGCAGTTGACTTTCTTGCGGGGTTGCCGGTGCGATGAGATGCAGGGATATATTGTGAGCCGGCCGGTTCCTTCCTCTGAAGTGACGAAGTTCCTGGTTAACTCATCTTCCGCAGTTTGAGATTTGAGAGCTAGTTTCTCGATAGCCGGAAATCGAAGGGTCTCCCGTCCATTTGCCCAGTATTCCAGCGGCAGCCGACAAGACTGACTCTACCGCCGGGTGACTGGGCGTAACGAATGCTGCCAGAATTTCAGGGATGGATTGGAGGCCGTTCCATTCATCATACGCCAAAACATTGATAGACTGGGAAAGATGTACTACCAGCACCCCCTCATGAAAAACCTCTGCATGGAGTGACCCGACAACCCGTTCCGTGAGGCAATCGAGATAATCATGGCCCAGCGGGAGATCGATAATGTCGAAATTGAAGGTCTCGCCGGGGTTTATCGAGGCGGCCCGGCCTTCCCAAGGCAATGCAAAAGCAGGCTCAGCAGTAATTAGGACCTGCAAATCTCGCAGTTGTGATTGCGTCGAGTTTACGACGTGCAAGGCCTTGATCACCGGCACGTCGTTCTGCTGCATGGCGTAATTGACACTACGGTCGTAATCGAAGGCTATTGAGATTATTCCCTAGTTATTCGCACTCATCCCATCGTATTACCCGTATTTTTACCCGCTTATAGATACCCACGGGCAAGCCCGTGGTACTTTGCGGAGAAAACGAGCTGCGCTCGACCGGACTCCGTCCGGAAATCCTCCGCTTCCGCCCGCTATTGCGGACATGCGCTCCGGGCATCATTCACCCACGGGCATGCCCGTGGAACTCTGATAGGGTGTTAGAAATAATATCCCATCGAACTCATAGTACTGAATCCGGGAACATCGCCAGTTGCTTCAGTTATGCTGCTCAACTTTCCCATGCGAGTATGCAGCCGACACACTAAGGCATCCTTGCCTTTCCCAAATCCTGCTACCACCTTCATTCTATTCTCAGACGGCGCCATCAACTGCCGGATAGCGTCAAAGACGACCCTGAACT
>JBLMWN010000310.1:0-2971 GCA_050257255.1 Betaproteobacteria bacterium
TTTTCGCACTCCGCACGCCACCTCTCCTCGAAAGCCTCAATCGGGGGTATTTCGTCGTTGTCAGCTCACGCTCAACTGCCTTCCTGTCTTTCTTCGGCAGAACAACACAGCATATCCCCTGTTCTGTTGCCGCTACTCCCGCCCGGCCAAACGGGATTTTAAAATTAACCAGCATTCTAATATGACCCAAACTGCCATCCCCCTTACCCCTCACGCTGCCTCTGTTTCCTCGCTATTCCCCATATAAAGCTAAGCTCGTCGCTCCTCAAAATCCACATTGCGATGGCATAGAAGAGCACGCTCAGGGCTATGCCACCGATAAGCAATTCAGCCTTGAAGAACGTGTTTCCAGCCAAATTCCATACCGGATTATTGCTTACGCGCCAGCCGATCACACCCATGACGACGGACGCAGGGACGATCTTAAGCAGCGATTTCAGTATTCGGATGCCGTCCATGCGGCCGATCTTCTTCCTGAGCAGAACCGTCAGCAGAATGATATTGAGCGTGGCGGCAAGCGACGCGGCAAGGGCTAGGCCGCCATGGGCCAGCGATGTCCAGGAAATGAATGCCGAGCTCAGCAGGATGTTCGTGAAGAGCGCCACCACCGCGATTTTGACCGGCGTTTTGGTGTCCTGGAGCGCATAGAAAGCCTGGGAAACGATCCTCACGCCTGCCATGGCCCAGAGTCCCACGGCGTAGAACAGGAGCGCCGAGGCAGTGCCCTGTGTGGAAACGCGGTCAAATTGACCGTGCTCGAGCAGAAGGTTCACAATCGGCACCCGGAGCGTGATGAGCCCTGCCATTGCCGGGAACATAATGAAGAACACGAGCCGCAGGCCGAGCGACAGCGTCTCGCGGAACTCCTCGGTCTCGCGCCGAGCCGCCTGGGCCGACATGGTCGGCAGCACTGCCGTGGCAATAGCGATCCCGAAGATGCCGAGAGGAAAATGAATGAACCGCATGCCGTAGAACAAATAGGTGATACTGCCCGTTGCGAGGAAGGAGGCGAAGATGGTGCCGACGAAGATGTTGAACTGGTTCACTGAGGAACTGAAGAAGACCGGTGCTGCGAGCCTTGCGATCTTAACCACGCCCGGATGGCTTGGATTGAACTGCGGCTTAAGCATCATCTCCTGCTTCTTGAGCCCCGGAACCTGGATCAGGAACTGGCACATGCCGCCCAATACTACGCCGACTGCGACGCCGAGAATGGGCTGTGACAGGAACTGGATGCTCAGGACAACAGCGGTGATGGTCATGACGTTCAACATCACCGGTGAGAGCGCCGGAGTGAGAAACGAGCGGAGGGAGTTAAGCATCCCCATGGCGAGTGCAGCGAGGCCGATGAACAAAAGATAGGGGAACATGATCCGCGTGAGCGTTACGCCGAGAACATACTTGTCGTGCTCAGCCCTGTGCACCCAGCCCAAGGCGACAACCTTGACCACGTAAGGCGCGAAGATGATGCCGAGCCCCGTCAGGACGACAAGAATGACGAGCAGCCGGGCAAAGACCGTATTTGCCAGATGGCGCGCGCTCTCCTTGGATTCTTTGGTAAGCGTCTCGGTGAATACCGGGATGAAGGCGGCAGACATGGAACCTTCGGCCAAAAGCTCACGCAGGAGGTTTGGAATTCGATAGGCCACGTAGAACGCATCCGCAGCCAGACCCGTGCCGAAGGCCCAGGACATGACCATGTCCCGGATATATCCCATGAGACGGCTGCCGAGCGTAGCAAGACCGACGACGCCTGCAGCTTTTGCAACCCTGACTTTTTCGGACATGCTGCTTCACCTCGAAGACACAGGAAAATAAGAGGCAACTTTATCAGAAAACGGCCGTCAAGAAAAGGTTTTTTTTCTTGACACTTGACAGATCTTTGTGTTAAAAGATTACTCTGTTTTTAATCCCAAAGGAGGCAAGAAGTGGCAATTCATAAATCAGTGATCAAAAGGCAGAAACAGGCCGAAAAGAAGCATCTTGTCAATAAAGCTGTGAAATCCGCGCTCAAGACTATCGCGAAGAAGGTCGAGCAGGCTGCGGAGGCCAAGAACGCCGATGCTGCGAAAGAAGCCTTGGTTAAGGCCATGAAGGCCTATGACAAGGCAGCCTCACAGGGGATCCTGCACAAGAGCACGGCATCCCGGAAGATATCCCGCCTGTCCGCAAGGATCAGCAAGATCACCGCAGCATAAAAAACCTATACGTCGCAGAGAGCATGGCGCATAGAGCATGTGGTAAACTCTGCTCCATGCCCTATGCCCCGTGTTCCCCTCCGCACAGCCTCAGGATCATCCTCTCCAAAACCAGCCTTCCATTCAAGCCGCTTGACTTGAGAGCCCGGTCCGCAGCCAGCATCACGGAAAAGGTCTCTTGCAGTTCATCCAAGGTATAGCGCCTCATCTGCTCCTTGAACAGGCCGGCCTGGTGAAAGATGACGCGAAGTTTCTTCATGATCTCATCAGACCCGATCCCCGCGGCCTCCATGGCCTTTGCCTGGAGAAGCCTCCGAAAGTTCCAGACAATCGAACCCAAAAGGCCTAAAGGCGCTTCCCCCTCCTGGAGCAGCCGGGAAAGAATCAAAAGCGACTTTTCCCGGTTTTTCTGGCCAAGGGCAGCCGCGAGGTCAAAGGAAGTGTATTCCCGGAAATCGCCCACCACCGTCTTCACATCTTCGAAGGTAATTGCCTTCTTGCCCTTGATATAGATCTCGACCTTCTGAAGCTCGTTGCCGATCTTCTGGAGATCGTTGCCGATAGTCTGCCAGAGATACTGCGCTGCATCACGTTGGATCGACAGGTCTCGCGACCGGGCCCGCCTTTCGATCCATCCGACGATCTCTCGGTCAAGAAGCGGGTAAAACCGGACAACAGCGCCATGAGTCTCTACTGCGGAGGTAACGGACTTCTTTTCATACTTTCCGAGGTTCGAGACCATCACCAGACAGGTACTCGGTGACGGATCGTTC
>JBLMWN010000311.1:0-8595 GCA_050257255.1 Betaproteobacteria bacterium
AACACGGAAAAGATCATGATCGACCCGGGCATCGGGTTCGGCAAGAACCTGACACATAACCTTACGCTGCTCAACCGGCTCGATGAGTTCAAGATGCTCGGCAGGCCCATCCTGCTCGGCACGTCCAGGAAAAAGTTCATCGGGACCATTCTGGACATTCCGGCAGCCGAGCAGCGCGTCGACGGCACTGCCGCCACCGTGGCGCTCGCAATCGCAAAGGGCGCCAGCATCGTCCGGGTCCATGACGTAGCCCGCATGGTACAGGTGGCGCGCATGACCGATGCAATCTTGAGAACAAATTCCAATCACGAAATCCGAAATCCTAAATAATGACCACATTCGAACGTTGGATAATCAGCGGCTACTGTTTTGAACATTGACGTTTTGATATTGTTTAGGATTTAGAAATTCGAATTTAGGATTTGCTTGATGACCAACCTTACCGAAATACGAGAGGCCCTGGCGCACTACCGGTGGTTCAACGATACGGTGGACATCGCGGTCGTCTACTATGTCTTCTACCGGTTGCTTCTGCTCATCAAGGGTACGCGCGCCTTCCAGATGCTCATCGGCATCGGGATCATCGTGCTCGTGCTCATCGCGTCGCAGGCCTTTGAGTTCTTCACCCTCGACTGGCTGATCCACAGCTTCTGGTCCCAGATCGTGCTCGCCCTCGTGATCCTGTTTCAGCCCGAAATCAGGCGCACCCTGGCCAGGGTCGGCGAGCGCCGCCTTTTCCGGTCCCTGTCCCCGGTCGAAGGCTCCAAGTTCATCGAGGAAACGGCGAAGGCGGCCGTGTCCATGGCCAACAAACGAATCGGCGCGCTCATCGTTCTGGAGCGCGATACGGATCTGACGACTATCGTGGAGATGGGCACGGAACTCGACGCCAAGGTCACGAAGGAGATCCTGGTGAGCATTTTCCTCCCCTATTCACCGATCCACGACGGGGCCGCAATCATCCGCAGCGGGAGGCTCGTCGCCGCGGGCTGTTTCCTGCCTCTCACGCTCTCGTCGAACATCTCAAAAGCGCTCGGTACGCGCCACCGGGCCGCCGTCGGCCTTACCGAAGATACCGATGCGGTGGTGGTCGTCGTGTCCGAAGAGTCGGGCGAGATATCGGTAGTCAGAAACGGCGTTATCGAGCATAGTGCGGACGCGCCGACGCTCAGGAAGACATTATCTGAAATATTTATGCAGAACAAGAACAGGAAACCATAAGCATGGACTTCCGGAAAATACTGCTCGACAACTGGAGCATCAAGCTTCTGTCGCTGGTACTCTCGCTCACGCTCTGGTTCTACGTTACCTCGAAGGGCAAGACCGAGATGACCCTCACTGTTCCGCTTGAGCTGAGGAATATTCCACAGAACATGGCCGTTGTCGGCGATGTGGCCGGATCCCTGGAAGTGCGCGTGCAGGGCCAGGAACGCGTGCTCCGCGACATCACGGTCGGGAAAAAAGTGTTCGGTGTTCTTGACCTGTCCATGACAAAGGTCGGCGAGAACGTCGTGCCGATCTCTCCCGACGACATCCGGCGTCCATCCGGTGTGACGGTCATGCATATGTCACGGTCTGAGGTCAGGGTACAGCTCGAGCCTCTCGTGCGCAAGTCCTTCCGTCTCAAGCCGATTCTCTATGGTGTTCCGGCAGCCGGACTCCGCGTAACGAAGATCGCCGTCTGGCCTGCGAAGATAACGGTGGAGGGACCGGCCAGCGTGATAAAGGCGCTTGAGATCCTCCAGACCATACCGATCGACATCCAGGGCGCCAAGGAAAGCATGAACGTCGATCCCAAGATCGACTACCAGGGCAAATCGGTCAAGATCCTCGAACAGGACATTGCAGTCCGGATCAACATCGAAAGGGGTGACAGATGAAACAGCTCTTCGGCACCGACGGCGTCCGGGGGGTGGCAAACCGGGACCCCATGACTTCAGAGATGGCGCTTCGCATCGGCAGGGCCGCGGCGCACGTCTTCCGGGATTCCGCGCGCAGGCACCGTATCGTGATCGGAAAGGACACGAGGCTCTCGGGCTACATGATCGAGAGCGCGCTCACCTCCGGGCTGTGCTCCATGGGCATGGACGTGCTGCTCGTGGGACCCGTCCCCACGCCGGGCATCGCCTTCCTCACGAGGAGCCTCCGGGCCGATGCCGGCGTCGTCATCTCCGCATCGCACAACCCCTATGAGGACAACGGCATCAAGTTCTTCGGCAAGGACGGGTTCAAGCTCCCCGATGAAGTCGAAAGAAAGATGGAGGACCTGATCTTTTCCGGCGCTATTGATGCCATCCGGCCGACGGCTTCCGAGATCGGCAAGGCATTCCGCATCGATGATGCCATCGGCAGGTACAACGAATTCGTGAAATCATCGGTTCCGCGCGGGATGGACCTGTCAGGCCTGCGCATCGTCGTCGATTCAGCGAACGGCGCGGCGTACAAGATCGGCCCGCGCATCCTAACCGAACTGGGCGCCGACATCATCTCACTCTATGATCAGCCAAGCGGTATGAACATCAACCAGGGATGCGGCTCCCTCCATCCCGAAGTGGTCTCACGCGCTGTCATCGCAAACAGGGCCCAGATCGGCGTCGCCTTTGACGGCGATGCGGACCGGGTCATGCTCAGCGACGAAAAAGGGACTGTCGTTGACGGCGACGCGGTCATGGCCATCTGCGCGCTCCGGATGATGAAAGAAGGCCGCCTGAAACAGAACACGCTGGTGGCCACGGTCATGAGCAACCTGGGCCTGGAGCTCGCAATGCAGAAGGCGGGCGGCAGGCTCGTCCGAGCCGCAGTGGGCGACCGCTATGTCATGGAAAAGATGATCGAAGGAAACTACAATCTCGGCGGCGAACAATCCGGCCACATCATCTTTCTCGACCACAACACCACCGGCGACGGACTCATCTCGGCGCTTAAGATCCTCACCATCATGAAGCAGACGGGAAAACCGTTATCCGAGCTTTCCGCATGCATGAAAACCTATCCCCAGGTGCTCGTGAACGTGAAGGTGAAGGAGCGGAAAGACCTTGCCTCGATTCCGGAGATCGCAAAACGGATATCCGAGATCGAAAAGAAGATCGACGGCACCGGTCGTCTTCTCGTGCGCTACTCCGGCACCGAGCCCAAAGTCCGCGTCATGATCGAAGGCGAGGACCAGAACGAGATCAAGGAGCTTGCCGAGGACCTGGCCGGAATCATCAAGGCGAAGCTGGGGTAGCAGCAGAATGCAGGATGCATGGTCCTAAAGACGGCATTTGACACTGATCAAATCGGATAAGAGGCGGATAATGGCGGATTTTTTCGTGATAAAGAGTTCACCCATCAGGTGAATGCTTTGCTCTAGACTTTACCTGCTTCTATCTCGTGTTGATCCGCTTCTTCCGTATCAATGCTCTTTTCAGGATGATCATCGATTGGTGACGCCCTCTGAGTGCCCGATGAATCATTTGTTCTTCAATCCGCATTCAGGAATCCGCACTCCCTATGCAGAGACCGATTATACCCATTACGCTGGCGTACATTGCTGGCCTTCTGCTCGGCCATTGGTTTCTGTATTTCCCTTTTTCGACAATTCTCCTTACAATCCTCGGCATTCTGATATCGGGAATCCTCGCCCGGTTTGACGGACGTTTGCTCCGCCGCTTTCCGCTCGCCGTCATCCCCGGCGCTCTCGGAATAGCGGCATACCTCTATTCCGCCGCATGGTTTCCTTCAGATCACTATCTGCACAGAGCTGCGTTTGACGGCAGTCTTCATGCCATTACGGGCAGAATCACATCCCCTCTCGATCGCGATCCCGACAGGACCGGATTCGTGATGGAAGTCAGCGACATGGACGACAAACCGGCCTCCGGAAAAGTGCGCGTGGTTCTGCGGGAACAATCATCTTCAATCGGATACAACGATCGCATCCGTCTCAGGGGGAAACTGCGTGAACCGCAAAGCTTCATCAATCCCGGCGGTTTTGACTATGCCGAATACCTTGCCCGAAGCGGTGTTCGTGCAACGGCAAGCATTCGGAATGCGGATCCTGTCGAAATCTTGAGCCGTGGAACAGGTATCTTCAGAACCATCCAGGACTGGCGGGAACGGATCCGGCAGGCTTTTCTTGCGTCAACAACAGGGACCGGCTCTGCAATCCTTCAGGCCATGGTCCTCGGCGAAGAAGGAGATCTCACGGATGATATCCGCGATCGCTTCATGGCTGCAGGCGTCACGCACATAATTTCTATCTCCGGTTCCCACCTCGGCATGGTGGCCGTGTTGTGCTTCGGTCTCATCAGGGGCTTGATGTTCCTGCTTCCGGAACGAGTCTACCACCGACTTACCCTGTATACGGACCCGAAGAAGATCGCGGCATGGCTCACTCTGCCCCTCGTGATTTTTTACACCCTTCTTGCCGGAGGGCAGGTGGCCACGGTCCGCTCGCTCATTATGATCTCGGCAGGGCTCATGGCTCTCGTCCTCGACCGCGAGCATGCCCTCATGCACTCCCTCACGCTTGCCGCCCTCGTGATCCTGATCGCAAGCCCGCAGGCGGTTTTCGACATTTCATTCCAGCTTTCCTACTTGTCCGTGCTGGTCATCGGCGCTGTCGTCACGCTCTGGAACGAACTCGGACTCGAGGCGCGGAACCGCCTCCAGCAAGTGCGGAACGGCGCAGCTTTGCTCATGATCATTTCCCTGACCTTGAGCCTGATGACGGGACCGGTCGTGGCGCATTATTTCAACCAGGTTTCCCTGGCAGGTATCGTTTCGAACCTGATCATTGTTCCTTTCGCAGGCATCGCCGTCGTCCCGCTGGGGCTCTTCACTGGCGTTGTATCTCTGTTCACTCATACCCTGCCGATGGCCTGGCTGAACCAGATTGCGGCGGATATCTTCATCGGCGCGGTTTTCTTCTTTTCCCGCTTCCCCTTCGCAGAATTTCACCCGCGCGCGCCCGGCATCCTGTGGCTTGCCTGCTATATGCTTTTTTTTCTTTCCCTGCTGCCCTACGCGAGGAAACGGCTGCTCTCGCGATGGAAGCCCTTCGAAGTGTCTTCCCGCGTTCCAGGGCTGCCGAAGACGGTGCTCGCGCTCTCCGGGACTTTTTTGGTTCTGAGCACAACCTTTTCGTTCCTGCCGAGGCACGAGACAGTGATCAGCTTCCCCGACGTAGGCCAGGGTGACTGTGCACTGATTGAACTTGCGTCTGGAAAGACGATTCTGATAGACGGCGGGGGAACGCGCGACAATCGCTTCGATATCGGCAGGCGTGTTGTTGCCCCTTTTCTCTGGAGTCGGGGGATCCGCAGTCTGGACCTCGTGATCCTTTCTCATCCCCATCCTGATCATCTGAACGGTCTTTTGTTTCTGCTCGGGAAATTCAAGGTCACGGAGATCTGGACGCACGGTCTTGACACGGACCTTCCGGGATACGAGAACCTCAGCCGGGTTGCAGCGGCGAGGCATATCATCCACCGTATCATTTCTGCAGAGGACCCTCCAACCGTGCTCGGTGATACGGAATTGCGCGTACTCCACCCGAAGCCGGGATTCAATGCGCAGGAACGAAAAACCTATGCAGCCGAAAACAACAGGTCGCTCGTGGTCCGGATCGCGGACCGCAGCAGGGTCTTTCTCTTCCCTGGAGACATCGGCGACGTGTCGGAGCAATATCTGATCAAGTCCGGGCAAAGCCTGAAGTGCGATGTGCTGAAGGTCCCTCACCACGGAAGCAAAAGCTCGAGCACCGATGCATTTGTATCACTGGCCAGGCCCGAGATTGCGGTCGTAACCGTGGGCAGGACGAATCCCTACCATCATCCGTCCGAAGACGTTATTGAACGATATGAGAAAATCGGGGCGCGCATCTGCAGGACGGATACAGACGGCGCCGTGATCATTCGGACGAAGCAAGACCGGTTGGAAATCGCGCGATGGAGCGAATTGGTCCTCCGGAGAATCACACTTATAATAAAGCCGGAAGAATGGAAAACCATTGAGAAACAAAACTGGCAGAGGATGTGGAAAAGGATGAGCGTGTGAGCCAAAGCAAGGCAGAATTTCCGAGGGAAAAAGGCTGAAGATACGGGTGCACGATTCAGTGTTGGTTCGGGTTTATCCCGGTCAGGATATGGGGGATTTGATGGGGTAGACCTTGAGGAAGCTCAGGAACTCTTTTGCCGTGTGGGTGCAATAGTTGCGCTTCGGCGAGATGATGCTGAAGTTCCGGTGAAACTTGACGTCTTTGAACGTCGTGGCCTTGAGCAGGCCCTGCTTGATCGCCTGGCGCGCGGCCCAGGCCGATACGATGGACACGCCCATCCCTTCTTCCACCGCGCTCTTGATCGACTCGGTGCTGCCGAGCACGAGGACGATCCGCAGGTGGTCCAGCTTGATTCCGTGGTCCTCGAGGTGCTTCAGAATGATCTGACGGGTGCCTGAGCCCTCTTCCCGCATGATGAGCGGCTCCTTGGTCAGGTCCATACCCGGGATGTTGCGCCGCTCGGCCCAGGGATGGGCGGGGGACATGATCACTACCAGCTCGTCGGAGAGCAGGGTGTCGACGGTAAAGCGCTGCTTGCTCACGTCACCTTCCACCAGGGCCACATCAATCTCGCCGGCATTCAGCTTTTCGGTGATTGTTTTCGTATTGCTCACGACGAGCGAGATATTTACTTGGGGGACTTTTTTCTTGAAGGCCGAGATGATTTGGGGAAGGAGGTAGTTGCCGATCGTGGAACTGGCACCGATGGAGAGGGAGCCCTTGATGGCGCCCGTGATTTCGCTGATGTTCTTCTGCGCCTCGGCGTAAAGTGCGAGGATCTCCTTAGCGCGCTTATAGAGGATCTCGCCTGCCGGCGTCAGGTTGATCGTGTTCCCCGACCGGTCGAAGAGCCGCGTCTCGTAAAGCTCCTCCATGGCCTGCACCTGGAGGCTCACGGCAGGCTGGGTGAGGTGGATGAGCTCCGAAGCCTTGGAAAAACTCTTCGTTTCCGCAACGGCGCAAAAAACTCTCAGCTTATGATCTTCCATAATAATAAAGTCGGGACAGTTACGAAGGGCTTTGAATCATTGTGTGTGGATTGCGAGTGTTCCCACAGCTGCCGACACGACTATTATTTATAAATCAAACACTTATCTTTGTCAAGAGGATTATCGCCCTGTTTCCGCAAGGGAGAGGAAAAGGCCTGCAGCCCGGTAAAATTTTCTTGACATTTTTCCAGATACGGTTACAATGCACGGGTTTTGACGATATTCTACATTCTACGGAGGTGTAGCTACCCATGGCAGAAATGAGTAAAACCGCAAAAGCAGCCACCAAGAAGGCCACTGTCAATCTCAACGTGCCTCAGTGCTGCGGGAAGCCGATGCAGGCGGCAAAGATGATGGCCACGACAGGCAAAGTCCGCGGGATGATGTGGCTGTGCGACAAATGCTGGAAGGAACAAGCGATCTAAGTTTATTCCGGACGGCCGGTTCTGTGACAAGGCGGTGAGAACTTCTCATCGCCTTTTTTTCGCCCGCGCCGCTCGCCCTCTTCTGGCCCTTATAAAGTTCCCAAATAATATCATAAGACCACTCTCTCGTGAAACTGCGAGTTCACTGTTGCAAATAATCGTTGGTTGTGATAATTTAAGGTCGCCCGAAATCAACACTAATGGCGGCTCAGCGTTTTCTCCACACCCATGTCCTGAAGGAGCATTACCAATAAGCCTATTGCCCTCTTTCCAAAAAAAATAGACTTTTTTGAGATGTTCGACCGCGCGCTTGAGAATCTGACGAGGGCCGCGAACGTCCTCGTCGACACCTTCAACAACTTCGAAAGCTTCGAAAAAAAGGCAAAAGCGATCTACGAGTTTGAGCAGGAAGGTGACATGCTCACCCATGACATTATGAAGGAGCTGAACAAGACCTTCCTCACCCCCATCGACCGGGAGGACATCCACTCGCTCGCATCAAGGATCGACGACGTCCTCGACCTGATCTGGGCAGCCGTAGACAGGATGGTGGTCTACAAGATCGACAAGCCGACCCCGGAAGTCATTTCCATAGCCGAGGACCTGCAGATGACCGCGGACGTGCTTAAAAAGTCGCTCAGGGAGCTTCGGGCAAAACAGTATTCCCATGTTCAGGAACACTGCATCGAAGTCAACCGGCTCGAAAACCGGATCGACCGCAAGTACCGCGACGCCCTCGGCAAACTGGTCAACGACCATACCGACCCCGTGTACATCATCAAATGGAAGGACATCTATCAGCTCTTCGAAGACGCCTCGGACCGGGCTGAAGATATCGCCAACATCCTCGAAACCATCGTCCTGAAACATGCATGAGATCCTGATCCTGATCATACTTCTCGCGGTATTTTTCGATATCGCGAACGGCTGGCACGACTGCGCGAACGCCATCGCCACCGTGGTGTCGACCAAAGTGCTCTCGCCCATGATGGCCGTGGTCCTCGCCGCCGGCATGAACATCCTTGGCGCCTTCCTCTCGACCGCCGTGGCGAAAACAATCGGCACGGGCATCGTTGATCCATTGGCGGTGACGGACCTGGTGATCATCTCCGCGCTGCTCTCGGCCATCCTCTGGAACATC
>JBLMWN010000312.1:0-5465 GCA_050257255.1 Betaproteobacteria bacterium
GGAATTGATCCCGCTGCCATCCTGGTGAGGTGATGAGGTCTACGGCCAGGTGAGTGACAAAGTGCTGAACCAGCTCCGACAGAAGGGAAAGATGCTAGGTAACGGAACTGTAGTTGTGCACAAACTGTATGCAGGGTTCGCACGGTTCGGAAACCGCTGAGGGCGGACGCCCTGACGCGACGTATTCTGGCTATTGTTGCCAAACCATACACTCCAGGGGACGGTCCTCGCTTTGCATGCTCGGCCCGCTACTGAGCGCCGGCATTAATCACACAGGGGAAATCGATTGTTCACGTTCGAACTCAGCGCAAAGTTCCTGTCGGATGAAGAGACCGAACTTCTGAATGCCGGGCTCGGTTATTTCAATCTCGATAAAAGCATCTGGAAGGTGTTTGCCTGCCTTTTCCGCTCCACCACAAAAGGCACAACTCCCCTCGTCCTTCGCGTGTACGAGAACGGGACACTAAGCGGAGCGGCAATAATCATCGAATGCCGACGCTACGGAAGGGCGCTGTTCAGGAACAGGTTTCTTGCCGGGGTGATGGACCTTTTGGGCATTCCCTTCCACCTCTGGATTAAATTCGGCTGTTGCATGGACATGATGTCCAATCCCGGTTTTGTAACCGATCCGGCACGAGCCGGCGAACTGCATGCAGCAATGGTGCGATACCTCCAGTCCCATACCTTTTTGGCGGTGATCTATGACTTCACCCGGAATTCATCGCAGCATCCCGGCGCTGCGGTTCTGCCGTCACTGCCCCATGCGGGGATCGCGACTGCGGGCATGAGCAGTGTCACCGACTACCTCAAAGAGCATAAAAGCCTGAAACGGAAACTGAGCACCTTTCGGAACAATGGCGGCACAATCGATATAATACGCGGCGCTCTCAACTCCGGGGATGTTGAGTCTCTGAGACGATGCTTCCTGTCGACGGCCGATAAGAGCGTTTTCTACCTCCCCTATCAGGACCTGTATCTGGCCGCTGCACTGACGACAAGCTCTGCTCAGTTGGACAGCGTTTATCATTTCGTCGCCAGGCTGAACGGGCAGTTTATCGGCTACCAGGCGGCGATCAAAACCGGCAGCTGCCTCAACGCGCTGCACGGGGCATTCGACCGGACGCTTCGGACGACGCATCACGCCTACGACCTCCTTTTTCTCAAAATGGTCGAATTCGCGGTTGAAAACAGGCTTACAAGCATCGACTTCGGCGCAGTCCTGAACGAGACAAAGCAGCGAATGGTGAACCAGGTCACTGAAATGTCCTACTTTCTGGGCAGCAGATACGGGTTGGTGCAGTGGTTTTTCAGTGCTTTCCTGAAGGTAACCAGAATACAGGGGCGTGAGCAGATGAGATTTCGCTCCACTGAGCAGGGAAAAGAAAACCAGGGGTGACTTGTTACAATCGTTGCATCGTCACTTCTCGGCGTCCTGTTTCGCTACCTTTTCGGTCATCCCAGCGAAAGCTGGGATCCAGAACTAGAAAACACTGGATGCCCCCGTATCAAGTACGGGGCAGTCTCCTCAAGTCCAGGTTGACAGAGTACTTTATGCAAGTGCCCGATTAAAGTCCATTTTACAATGAAAAATTTCTACGTCTATATTCTTTGCAGTAAGCGAAACGGCACGCTGTACACAGGTGTAACATCCAATCTTGTCAAGCGTGTGTACGAGCACAAAAACAATCTGGCGGACGGATTTACGAAGAAATACAAAATTCATCATCTCGTCTGGTATGAAGCCCACCAGAGTGCTGAAAGCGCAATAACCAGAGAAAAACAGATCAAAGAATGGAAGAGAGCTTGGAAGCTACAGATGATAGAAGAAACAAATTCTTCCTGGAAGGACCCTTACGAGGAAATTTGTAAATAGCAACACGAACCAGATAACATGAAATCACGTTATTCCGTCATTCCGGCAAAAGCCGGAATCCATTCATCCCAGAAGATCCACACTGGACCCCGGTTTTCACCGGGGTGACATTTTCAGATGAAGGGTGGTCTTCAAGAAGTTCCGCTTGAAAAATGCTCCGTCCGCGTGCATCCGTGTCAAAATAATTTTGCGTTATTCTCCATCTTTGGTGTTCACCCGCGTTTATCCGTTATTCGTACCAATTTTTTAAGAGGTTCCCATGGACAACCAATTCATTCAACTTTCCTCCTGGCCCCGTGCCATCCTGCATCTTGATGCCGACGCGTTCTTCGCATCCTGCGAGCAGGCGATTCACCCGGAGCTCCGGGGAAGGCCGGTGATCACCGGCAAGGAGCGCGGGATCGTGGCCGCGGCGAGTTACGAGGCCAAGGCCAAAGGCGTGCAGCGCGGGGTGCGGCTCTCTGACGTGAAGAAGCTCTGCCCCGATGCCGTGATCCTGCCGTCCGACTATGAAACCTATAGCCTGTTTTCGGTCAGGATGTTCGAGATCCTCCGGCGCTTCTCTCCCGACGTGGAAGAGTATTCCATTGATGAAGCATTCGTGGACCTCACGGGCCTGCGGAGGAGCTTCCATGGTCCCTATGAGATGATTGCCAGAAACATGCAGGAGACCATCCAGCAGGAACTGGGGCTGTCCGTATCCGTCGGCGTGAGCCTTTCGAAGGTGCTGGCCAAGATCGGATCAAAGCACAAGAAGCCCCACGGCCTTACCATGATCCCGGGCCGCGAGATCCATCTCTTCCTCGAAAAACTGCCGGTCGAGAAGGTCTGGGGCATCGGTCCGAATACCGCGGCCTTTCTCAATAAGTGCGGCATCACAACAGCGCTCCAGTTCGCGCGAAAAGATGAAGGGTTCGTGAAGAAGCATCTGTCAAAACCCTACCAGGAGGTCTGGCACGAACTGAACGGCAGGAGCGTGAATCCCGTCGTCACGGAGACAAAGAGCAGCTACCAGTCTATCAGCAAGGCAAAGACCTTTACGCCCGCCTCGTCTGACGAGACGTTTGTCTTCGCCCAGCTTGCGAAAAACCTGGAGAACGCCTGCATCAAGGCCCGTCGCTACCGGCTTGCCGCCACACGGGTGGCCATCTTTCTCCGGAAGCAGGACTTTACGGGAAGCGGCGTGGAACTCAAGTTGACCCGGCCCACAGCCTATCCCGTGGAGGTCTTCGAGCTGCTGCGAAAGGGGTTCCATCATCTGTACCAGCACGGAAGCCTCTATCGCCAGACCGGCGTCGTGCTCGCCGGATTGACCGAAGAGAAGAGCGTGCAGTACACTCTCTTCGATGACACGGCGAGGATCGAGAAGATGGCGAAGATCTACGAGAGCATCGACCGAATCTCCCAGAAGTTCGGCAAGCACACCATTCAGCATGCAGCCAGCCTGCCCACGAAACACCAGGCCCAGCACGAAGGCGAGCGGGGGGATGTGCCAGTGCGTCGGGCGATCCTGTTCAAGGGCGAGAACAAGCGGCAGCGCTTGCGGCTGCCCATGTTGCATGTGAAGGTGTAAACAAAAGTAAGCGAGGGCGGATGATTCATCCTCGCACATTCTCAGATTCGATGTATAATGAAAGCGTGAACAAAGCAAAGGCGCTCCAGAATGTAGCAGGAGAAATTGCACGCTGTCCTTTCTGCAAAAAAGGCGGCTCAGGAACCGTCGTTCCGGGTGAAGGCAATCCCCTGGCGAGGGTTGTCTTTGTCGGTGAAGCGCCGGGAAAAGAAGAGGCAAAAATCGGACGGCCTTTCATCGGAAGATCTGGAAAGTTCCTTCGCCAGATGATCCGCGAGATCGGCCTTGCCGAGGACGACGTCTTCATAACGAGCCCTGGACATTATCTCCCGCTCCGCGGTACGCCATCGAAAGAAACAATCATCCACGGCAGAGAGCATCTCTTTAAGCAGCTCGAGATCATTGAGCCAAAGATCATCGTGCTTCTCGGTAATACGGCCTGCCTTGCCATGCTCGACCGAAAAATGGGGATCACCAAAGATCATGGGACAGTCATCGAACGCAATGGCAGGAAACACCTCGTTACCTTCCATCCCGCCTACGCAATGCGTTTTCCGGAAGGGAAGAGGCAGTTCATGAACGACTTTCAGAAGCTTAAAAAACTGCTTTCCCGACTCTCGATATGATCTCCAGAATCAGCCTCGGCTGACCAAGCGAAGCATCATCCACCCCACTTGGGATCAATAATGCTTGTACTCGCCAGTTCATGCAGGAACGATCTGACCCGTTCCGCATTGGTCCCGATATCGCCGCTCCCGACACGCGATACGGAACGCACATCGACCCTGCTCCCACCGGAAACGGGTGTAACGCGGACGACCACATCGTCCTTGAACCCGAACCAGAAGGTTGTCGCAACTGCCTCAATACGGCCTTCGGACGCATTCGAGTCCACGATCTGCCACCCCTTGTCTCCTGCTACCCTGAGCGCGGCGTCGAATGCCACGGACGGCGCTATCGGCAGAACGAGCGGCTGAATGTCCGGATAATAAGCACGTTGCTGGTTAGCGACCTCGGATCCTCCATAAGCGGTCGGTGCCTCCTGCCTGAGCGGCATGATCTTTACGAACTGAGGAGGGTTCGTCATGTCCGTCGTAATATCATTAATATTGGGCATCCGTTCGGCTGTCCGCATCCACGACCAGGGAATCCCTGCGGCGACAAGTCCAATCAGGATTCCGGCCGCGGCGAGAATGACGAGCGAGACATGGTGTTCGTTCCTCGTTGCAATACCTCCGATCAGCGAGATTGCAGCTGCCACGATGCCGCTGATCGCGGCTGCCTGTAAGATGGTGAAGCCGATCGTGAAATGCCACCAGCCCCATCTGCTTCCCAATCCGGCAAGTGCGGCTGCAATGCCTGCAAGTATAGCAAGCACGAATCCGGCCCATGTGACGGCATCGGCTGCGGTCACGTGCGAAGTATAGGTTTGCTTCATGGTTTCCTGCTGTGCGTTCATGGGTAACCTCCTTTTAACGGTTGCGCGGCATCATCAGACTGCAGTGACGCGCTCTGTGCTGCCAGGCACGGATGGCCGGGGCCGACCCTGAGCCATGGTCCCTCAGCTAAAAAGGTCAAAAATAATCCTCTTTCTATTTTTATTTTAGCATGTTTTTGCCTGCGCTGGTTCTTGCCTCCGTTACCACTATTGCGGCCTGAGCAATTCATAAACTATTGTAGAACCATCGTCGTAGTTTAAACGTAGGAATTGATGTATAATTGAAAAGAGCGAAGCCGGATAGCTGGTGCACCATCCGCGGAGAGACAACGAATGATTCATTACCCACATATAAACCCCGAGATCGTCCGTATAGGACCGGTCGCCGTGCGATGGTATGGCCTGATGTATGCGGTGGGCTTTGCATCGTCTTATCTTCTTGTTCGTTATCAAATTCAAAAATTGGGGCAGAGGGCAAAGGGCCCGGATCGAAGAAGAGAAGAAGTAGGAACAGGGTTGCCGGCTGCTTTTCTTGATTCGCTCTACACTTATCTGGTCCTCGGCCTCATCATAGGCGCCAG
>JBLMWN010000313.1:0-11249 GCA_050257255.1 Betaproteobacteria bacterium
TCTTCGGAAATTAGCGTGAACGCTTCGCCCTCCCTCCGTACCTTCTCGAGCGCAGTGATAATGATATCTTCTGCCCACTTGTCGACGGGAAAGGTCTTGTCCCCGCCCGCGCCTTTGCCCAGCGGCACCATTCCGCCTTCCTTACTGAGGATCACAGATAGCCCTTCTCGCATTTTTTTGCCGACGCCTTTAAAAATTTCCAGCCACTGCTCGTTAGTCATGAAGGCTCCCTGAATCGAGAAATTCAAATGTCAAAGCTCAACGTTCAAACGAAACGACAATGTCAACATGAACGGGCAAGGGACAATTGACATCTGGCATTTAAAATTTATCCGACATTTGAGCTTTGTAATTTGGCATTCTTGAAGAAACTGACGATCTCCGCCGCCACCTTCTTCGACATCCCCTTTACTGCCGACAGTTCTTCAACCGTCGCCTGCTTGATCTTCTCCACGCTCCCGAAGTGCCGCAACAGCATTTTCTTTCTGACATCACCGATACCGGGAATGTCATCCAGCTCGGAGTGAACAGCGCGTTTCTCTCGGAGCTTCCGGTGATAGGTGATTGCGAACCGGTGTGCTTCATCGCGTACCCGCGCAACCAGGTGCGTGGTCGCGCTCGTAGGTTCGAGAATGATCGGCTCTTCCACGCCGGGCAGAAATACCCTCTCGAACTCCCGTTCAGTCCCCTCTTCACCGCTTCTCGCCTTGGCAAGGCCGATGACGTCAGGTTCTCCTATGCCAAGCTCCTGCAATACTTCAAGCGCAGCATTGAGCTGCCCCTTGCCGCCATCGATCAGGATCAAATCCGGAAGCGTCCCCTCTTCCTTTGCTTTTGTATATCGTCGCCGTATCACTTCAGCCATGCTCGCAAAATCGTCTTGGCCTTCAACACTCCTGATCTTGAACTTCTTGTAGTTCCGCTTGTCCGGCATGTTGTTCTCGAATGAGACCGTGCTCGCCACCGACTCCGCACCCTGGATAGTCGAAATATCGAATGCCTCGATCCTGCGCGGCAGATTTTTAAGTCCGAGTTCCTCCTGGAGCCGCATCAGTATCTTCTCTTTGCTCCTGCGGGACAGCACCTGTTCCCGAAGCGACTGCGCCGCGTTGTCCGAAGCCATCTGGACAAGTTCGCGTTTCCTGCCGCGCTGCGGCACCTGCACATCGACCTTGCCGTCGCGCTTTTCCGTGAGCCAGTTTTCGAACGTCACACGATCAAGAATCTCGATTGGCAGAAGGATCTCCTGGGGCACGATCATCTCTTTGGAATAGAACTGCCGAAGGAAGTCATACAGCACTTCCTCTTCCGTCATCCCCCGGACGTCGTCGAGGTAAAAATCCTTGCGCCCGAGAAGCATGCCGTTCCGGATAAAGAGCGCCTGAATGTCCGCCTTGCCGGCTTCGAAGGCCATGCCGATCACATCCTGGTTTTCGAAGCCCGAAGAGATGATCTTCTGCTTTTCGAGCGCACCCTCGATCTTCGAAATGCGGTCGCGCAGTTCGGCGGCGCGCTCGTACTCCATCTTTTCCGATGCCTCTCCCATGTGCTCCTTCAGCATATCGAGAAGGTCTCGGTTTTTTCCTTCGAGAAAGAGACGCACCTGTTTCACTATGTCCTGGTACTGCATCTTGTTCGCCTCACCCGAGCACGGCCCGATGCAGCGGCCGATCTGGAATTGAATGCAGGGACGTCCGGGTTTGTCTGTTTTAAACTCTATTTTGCACGGCGCGATCGGGAACGTGCGCCGAATGAGTGCGAGGGTCTCCCACATGCCTCCCGCGGGGACATACGGCCCGTAATAGAGCGCCCCGTCCTTCTTAAGCCTGCGCACGACTTCGAGTCGGGGATACTCGGACTTCAGGTCAAAGCGGAGGTACGGATAGTTCTTGTCATCCCGGAGGATGATGTTGTACTTCGGACGGTGCTTCTTGATGAGATTTGCTTCAAGTGCGAGGGCTTCGAGCTCGGAGTGGGTAACGATAGTCTCGAGGTCCGCGATCTGGCGAACCATGATCTCGGTCTTCTCTCCCTTCGCGCCCTTCTGAAAATACGAACGCACACGGTTCCAGAGGGACACAGCCTTGCCAATGTAGATGATGTGTCCCTTGGCATCTTTCATGATATAGACGCCCGGTACGTCCGGCAGGTTCTGGAGTTTTTCTTCGAGGGTCATTGCATGATTATTACGGAACGTTTTCAGTTTCCATTGATGGCAGTTCCGCTTTTTATCCTGTCTCACTCAGACTGAAAATTTTGCGTCTACATCTTCCTCACACCGCACGGCCTCTATCACTCTACCTTCACCCCCACAGCCATTTCCTGCTGCCTTAATGACCTGATCTTGTCCCGCAGCTCTGCCGCGGTCTCAAAATCCAGTTCCTTTGCAGCGGCGCGCATCTGCCTCTCGAGTGACACAATGAGCGCGGGGAGGTTCACTGTCGGCACATATTCGCCGACTTCCTCGGCTGCAATCGGGACGGTAAAGTAATCTTGCTCGTACACCGTGCGCAGCGCGGCCTGGATGTTCTTCCTGATCGACATCGGCGTGATGTTGTGCTTCTTGTTGTACTCCTCCTGCACCGTGCGTCGCCTGTTTGTCTCAGCGATAGCGTTCCTCATGGAATCGGTGATGTTCTCCGCATAGAGAATAACCTCGCCGTTCACATTCCTTGCTGCGCGGCCCATGGTCTGAATCAGCGAGCGCGTGGAGCGCAGGAACCCTTCCTTGTCCGCATCGAGGATCGCGACGAGCGAGACCTCGGGGATATCGAGCCCTTCACGCAACAGGTTGATGCCGATGAGCACATCGTACTTGCCCATCCGCAGGTCCCGAATGATGTCCACCCGTTCAAGGGTGTCGATATCTGAATGCAGATACGCCACTTTTACACTCAGTTCTTTGTAATGCTCGGTAAGATCCTCCGCCATGCGCTTCGTGAGTGTGGTCACCAGCACGCGCTCTCCGGTTTCAGCATGCCTCCGCACTTCGCTCAAAAGGTCATCCACCTGCCCTTTTACCGGCCTGATGCTGATCCTGGGATCAGTGAGGCCCGTGGGTCTGATCACCTGCTCGATGATCCGGTTACCTGACTTCTCGACTTCATAATCAGCTGGCGTTGCCGAAACATACACGGTCTGGTTCACCCGTTCATTGAATTCCTCAAAATTGAGCGGCCGATTGTCGAGTGCTGACGGCAAACGAAATCCGTATTCTACGAGCGTGGTCTTTCTCGCCCGGTCGCCGTTATACATGCCGCCGATCTGCGGGATCGTGGCATGGGATTCATCGACAATCAGGAGATAGTCTTTCGGAAAATAATCAAGCAAGGTCGGCGGCGGCTCGCCGGGCTGTCTGCCGGAAAGGTGACGGGAGTAATTCTCGATTCCGTGGCAGTAGCCCATCTCCTGGATCATCTCGAGGTCGAACATGGTGCGCTGTTCAATGCGTTGGGCCTCGATGAGCTTGTTCATCCTGCGGAAGTACTGGATCCGTTCGCGGAGTTCTTCATGAATGCCGTCGATGGCATCCTTCATGCGCGATTCCGGGATCACATAATGGCTGTTCGGATAGACCGCCATCTTTTCGAGCTTTTGAAGAGGCGTGCCTAAAAGCGGATCGAACTCGGAGATGGTATCGATCTCATCGCCAAACATCTCTATGCGAATAGCCGTATTCTCATGGGAAGCGGGGAAGATCTCGACCACATCTCCTCGGACACGGAAGGTGCCGCGCTGGAAATCAAAGTCATTCCGTGTATACTGGATGTCCACCAGCTTCCTGAGGATGTCGTTGCGTTCGATGTGCTGTCCCTTTTCGAGGAACAGGAGCATGCCGTGGTACGCCTCCGGCGAGCCCAGGCCGTAGATGCACGAGACCGAGGCAACAACGATGACGTCGTTCCGCTCGAAAAGCGCATTCGTTGCGGCGTGGCGCATGCGGTCGATCTGCTCATTGATAGAGGAGTCCTTCTCGATATAGGTATCCGTTGTCGGCAGATAGGCCTCGGGCTGATAGTAGTCGTAGTATGATACGAAATACTCCACAGCATTCTCGGGGAACAGCACCTTGAACTCGTTATAAAGCTGTGCAGCAAGCGTCTTGTTGTGAGCGATCACGAGCGTAGGTTTCTGAACCTTTTCTACGACATTTGCCATTGTAAAGGTCTTGCCCGAGCCGGTCACTCCGAGAAGTACCTGGTGCCGAAGATCCTTGATGATGCCCTCGGCGAGCTTCTCGATCGCCTGCGGCTGGTCGCCTGTCGGCTTGAAATCTGATACGATCTTGAACTTCGCCATACATAAATATTACTCTATATTGAACAGAGGTGTCAATGAAGGGTTGATCACCATGACTTGTTCTCCCGGTCGTTCTGCATGCCTCTGGCGGGGAAACCTTTATTGTTTTCATTCTTTATCACAATCAAAACCCGCAGTCGAACGGAAACTTTACTGCTTGGGAATAGGGGAATTACAGGAGCATACAGATAAATCTTGGACAGACTAATAAAGATGTTGCCTTTTTGAATAAGATTCTGTATGGTAGAAGCCGAAATGGGTCTTTGCAGCAAACTTCAGCGATTCTGTTTAACGGTGATTATGCGCGGGGCGACGGAAGTACCTAACCCACAGAAATATCATTATTGAGGGGAGGAATAAAATATGAAACATCTTATCACGGTCATGATTGTTATCACGCTCATAATCGTTTCTTCAGCAACAGGCTCTGCGTCAACGCCGATGTCCGATTGCAAAGATTCGGACCAGGTCTGTAAGGAATTCGAGCAGCTCACCGAAGCGCAGTTGCCGGAAAAAATCATCGCGCGCTATGAAGCGAACCGGGATGCCAAGTATTCGGAAGATTCCCGCCGCTACATCGGCCAAGCCTACCTGACTCTTGCGTCCCGCGACGGCGTAAGCCCTGAGGAGGAAGAACGCTGTTACCGGAAAGCGCTTGAGCTCAACTACGCCGTTGCCTACATGGGTCTCTACTTCCTCCACGTCCAGAAGGACGAAGAAAAGGCGCTCGGCTTCCTCAGAGAGTACGTGAAGACCGAGCCGGCCGACATGGTCCCCTATGTCCTCCTCGGCGAAGCGGAGTTGAACCGGAAGCACTATGAGCTCGCCGAAACCTATTTACGCGAGGCAAAAAAAGCGGCTCATGCCCACTCGTCACGCGTAGACTGGCTGCTTTTCCAGACAAATTACCTGCTCAAGAACTATCAGGTTGCAACGGAAATGTTCGAGAGCGCTGTTGCAACGGGAAAGTTCGAAAATGAATTGAAAGCCCTCGTATCGGATCCCCGCTTTGAAGGCATCGAGAAACGTCCTGAGTTCAGAAAATATCAGGATATGCTGAAGGTCGCCAAAGCTGCCAAATAATCCAAACCGTCAGTCGCCCTCCGCCGGCACCGACAGGAAGACGGCGGGATTGTCTTCGGCTCGGCCTTCCGTGGACGCCGTCCTCCTTACAATTCCCATTTCGTCGGCATAATCTTGTTCCTCAGTTTGAGCAGCTTCCGCTCCTGCGCGGTCAGCGACTCGGGCGCGAAGACCGTCTTCATTTTGATGAGCGAGAGGCGGTCGGCCAAACCGATGAGGCGGGTGAGACACCGGCCCAATAGCGGGATGCTTCCCGGGTGAAGGGCAGACGCAAGATCAACAACGTAGACTTTTCCGTCGATGAGCAGGATGTTCGTCCTGCGGTGAAGGTCGAGATGTACCCAGCCGCGCTCATGCAGCTCATGGACGATCCGCTCGAACTGGCGCATCACCTCCGTGCCGATCTCTCCCCGCTCAAGGGCGCCGAGGTCCTTCCCTTCCAGATACTCGACGGCAAAGGAAAACGGCGAAAGCCGCTTGAAGTGGAGCGGCAGGCCATTGATTCCGGTGAGCGCTGCGTATGCCCGAGACTCGCGACCGATTACAATGCGGCCCACAAGATTCCGTTCCCAGAACCCTTTTTGGACATAGTCCTTCACTACGAAGCGTTGACCACCGAGCCGCGTTATGAACACATCGGCCTTTGTGAACCGTCCTTTAACAAGGACCTTCTCCGTATTTGCAACTGCCTCGTCGTATGTCAAATCTGCCGGCATGGTGATGAAGTTGCATCATTTTAGGGGCACTATGCCCAGGAGTCAAGGGATTTATGGGAAAGGATGAGGCGGGGATGAGCCTCTGCACGTTTCACCCGCCTCATCAGATGGAGGGAAGAACTACGATTTGTTTTCGGTGCGACGCCACCCGGCCCAGACGGGGATCCCCCGATCATCGCGCAGTTTCAGAACATCGCTGCCCTTTTTAACCTCAGCGGCAAGAAAGACGTCTCCGCCCACGCGCTCGGCTTTTGCTCCCTTGACCTCAACGGTGTCGCCGGCCGAGAATTTCATCTCCTGTTTGTCGATGAACCACTGCGGCCCCAGATGAACTGATAGTGTCTCGCTTCCGGTGTTTACCTTGAGAACGACCCCAGTTCCCCTCCCCCGCGGCGCTGCAATGTGCTCAACGGAAACGACCTGTCCCAATACCGTTACCACCCTTGCCGGATCATACATCCTGCCTGCTCCCCGGCCGGTGCCCATGCCGCAGCCATTACAGTAACCCGGTCCTGCTTGCGGACCTTGACCCGGCTCCGCGAAGACTGCACCCGCAACAATTACCGCCAAAGCGGCCAAACCCAAACCTCCCGCTAAAAACTTTTTCATACTCTATCCTCCTTTTGCTACTCACTGTTCTTTTCCGTACGGCAAAGAACCTCGGTGAGAATTTTCTTAACTGACAGGTAAGACACAAGAGGATAGGTTTGGTTGAATGGGAAAACGCTGTTTTAGTGAAAAAGATTGAGGAGAGCGCCGGCATCGCACCCAGCGTTGTGAATCCTTTCCCGTTAGAGAAAACCTCCGACTTTGTCGGTGGTTAATTATGACATATTTGCAGATTGTGGTGTAAAACCGCAATCTGACGTTAGAGGACCTGTTCTCTAACGGCGTTTAACTATTTCAGCCGCTCAATCCTCGGCCGTTAATTTCCTTTTGCGTAGTCTCGCAAAAATTTCGTCAGGAGCCGCGTGCCGATGCCTGTTGCGCCTTTGGGGGTGTAAGGCCGGTCCTTGTCCGTCCAGGCCGTGGCGGCGATATCGAGGTGCACCCAGGGATACTTCTGCACGAACTTCGAGAGAAGGGCAGCGGCCGTGATCGCGCCGCCGTCCCTGCCTCCGCCGTTCTTCATGTCCGCGATGTCGCTTTTGATCAGCTCGTAGTATCCCTCCCAGAGCGGCAGTTCCCACACGCGCTCGCCCGTCTTCTCTCCGGCCTCGCGTATCATCTGTTTGAGCTTCTCGTCAGTGCCGAGCATGCCGACGGCCTCCTGACCGAGGGCGATCCTGCACGCGCCGGTAAGCGTTGCGATGTCCACGATCACGGCCGGCTTGTAGCGACAGGCGTAGGTGAGGGCGTCGGAGAGAATGAGCCTGCCCTCCGCGTCGGTGCTGATGATTTCGATAGTCTGTCCCGACAGGGTGCGGAGCACGTCGCCGGGCTTGTACGCGCTGCCGCTCGGCATGTTCTCCGTGGCAGGCAGAAGGCCTACGACATTGAGTGGAAGCTTGAGTGCCGCAGCCGTTCGGATCGCCCCGAGCACGGCAGCCCCGCCCGACATGTCGTCCTTCATTCTGTCCATGTTCTCCGCCGGTTTGATCGAGATGCCGCCGGAATCGAAGGTGATGGTCTTGCCAACAAGCGCAATGAACGGTTTTTTCCCGCCGCGCCGGTATTCGATGATGATGAATTTCGGTGGCTGTACGCTGCCCGAGGCGACGCCGAGGAGCGCGCCCATGCCGAGCTTTTCCATCTGCGTCCGCTCGAGCACTTCGATCGTGAGGCCGAACTGGCGGGCGATCTCCCGCGCTTTCGCGGCAATGACCGTGGGCGTCATGTCAGCCGACGGAGAGCTGACCATATCTCGTACCATGCCTGTGGACTCGGCGATCACCTCACCGGTCTTCACGCCCTGCTGCAAGGCATCAACCGCACCTGCAACTTCCGTCAGGACCGCGATCTTCCGGATTTCTTTCTTACGGTCGCTCTCCTCATCCGTCTTGTACTTCAAAAAACGGTAAAGGCCAAGCATGCCGCCTTCGGCGACCGCCTGTCCGATTTCTTTATTGTCCCGGTTCAGTCCGTCGATCGAGAACGTTATATCTGTCGCGCCTGCGGCCCTCAGTGAAGGCGCTGCCTTGCCCACGGCCTGCCGCAAGCGGTTGAACGTGAAATCACCGCGCTTGCCGAGTCCGCCGAGAAGCAGCCGCTCCGGAGCGATCTTTCCTGCGGGATAGAGGATGTGCACCGCCCCGGGCTTGGCCTTGAAATCGCCGCGATTGATGAGACGTGAGATCATGCCGCCGAGCGCCTGGTCCAGCCGTGCTGCGGTCCGCCCGAGTTTCTCCTCGTCGAAGAGAAGGATTACCGCACCGTCCGTCTTTTGTTTTTCTATCTTGCCGGAGACCACGCTGATTTTCATAGGACCTGCCAAACTCCAACATTAAGAAACAAATTTAACCGCCGAGATCGCTGAACGTACAGAGTTCAAATCTCGGATGCTGAACCTCATCTTTTCACAGCACATGCATCTTATCCTCTTCAATCTTTTCTGAGGACGAATGGTTCCAGGCCTTCAAGCGTCAGCTTGCCGGCCATCAGTTCCGCCCGTTCCTCCGATGGATAGGACCCGACGCGCACTTGGTAAAAACGAGCAATATTTGTTTCGAGCGGCACAATAAATACCAGCTCGAACTTCTTGGAGAGGCGGTCCTTCAGCATCCGTGCGTTTTCCGCCTCAGTGTATGTCGCGGCCTGCACAGTGTAACGCGCCGAGGCGCGCACTTTCTCCGCAGTCTCGATCTTCACACGGGCCGTGCCTTGGTGCACAAGCCCCAGCTCTTTGGCCGCGCCGTACGATAGCTCCAGGATCCAGCCTTTGACGAAAGGTCCCCGGTCATTGATCTTTACCTTGACGCTCTTGAAATTGTCAAGATTCGTAACGCGTATGATCGTGCCGAGCGGAAGCGTCCTGTGGGCAGCCGATAGGCCGTACATGTCGAAGACCTCGCCCGATGCAGTCTTTTTGCCCTGCAATTCCTTGCCGTGCCAGGCAGCGATTCCCGATTCCCGGTAGAACTGGTCCTGCGCAGGCGCTGCTGGAGGAACGGCGACAATGGGCGGCGGTGCGGGGGGTGAAGGCTCCGGCTCCTTGACAACACTCGCACAGGCCGCCTGAAGCGTTGCGAGCGCGCATAACACGACGGCCCTGAACAGCCCTATCATCCTATGATAAGAACCAGAGTACCTCACGCCGCCTTCCGGTTATGCAGATGCCTTTTCCCCTGCTGTGGTGGCCCCGGCTGCTTTCTTGCTGGCCTGTTTATAGTTCTTGGCAGAGCGCAGCTTCCGTTGTGCCCGCTTGACTTTTTTACGCGCTTTGCGCACTTCGGGATCGGACTTCTTGTCTCCGGCCTTCGCTGACTTCTCCGCAGCCGACTTTTTCAGTTTTGCGATCTTCTGTGTGAGCTCTTCCTGATTGATCTTTACCACCGGTTCCTCCTCGTTGAATCATTTTATGTACTGTATCAGCACGTAATTTTGAACGTCCAATAATAAAACAAACTTCCCGACAAATCAAGGAATTTTGTGAACGTCCCGCTTATTTTCCCCTGTAGTTTATTGATGATCGATGCGCCGCTTCCCACGGTTCCCGCTCTCCATCAACAACGTCAAAAAGAGGATGGGCTTCGATGGATACATGGTGGAGAAGATCGCGATACCTCGCGGGGTCGCGGCTCTTGAGTTTCTTCATCAGGAGCTTCCATTCATAGAGCAGTTGGCCCCGCGTGCAGACAATCGGTTTAGCCGTCCCCGTGTGTTCTATTTTCCCGGCATCGAACACATAGCCCCGCCGAATCGATTCATCATGAACAGCTCGAAGGTACGACGCTATGGCTGCAGTCGGCTCCGGGTGGGATTGAAAACGTGCGAGCTGCGGGTGGCTCCGGTATCCTTTTGTTTTACCGAGCAGGACCTTCTGTGCGAGCAAAGCTTCACGCCAGAGCGCAACCAGTCCCCGGGGATCCAGATATTTGGGATGCAGTGACCAGAGCCTCATAGGTGTATATCAGGGGTCAGAAGAACTCGGTGGAAGATGGCTGTTCCGGGAGCGCGCAAAGAAAAAGGGAGTCTCCCTTACGGGGACTCCCTCCAGGATGGATCTGAGATCAGCAACCCACTGCGGCTTTGGGCTTCGCGGCAGGAGCTGCGGGTGCGGCCTTCACACTCTTGAGCGCATTTTTCTCGACGGAGACTTCTACCTTGTCGCCGGCCTTCACTTTGCTGAGGTCAACGGACTTGTCGGCCTTGAGCGTCATGTCGGTGTTGGTGCCCTCCGGGCAGAAAGTGACCGTGCCGGCCTTTGTGTCAACAGCCTTGATGGTGCCCATCTTTGCCTCTGCGGCGAAAACCAGAGAAACCATGGAAACAACCAGAACCACTACGGCAAGAACTACTGCAACCTTTTTCATGTCTTCTACTCCTCCTTTAATGAAATGAGATTTGGATTGCCTGTTAATGGTTGCATACAATACCACAAGTTTAAGAAATACTCAATTAAAATTTTAAATAATGCGATTTGGAAATTTTGTAGCGTGTAACTTTTTGTTCACCCGGCACCTATCCACTTGGAAAGGGCCGGTGTCCCCTTCGGAGATCTCGATTTGTATATTTTAGACACCCTTCAACGCTGAAGGTTGCATTCATCGGGGTTACGCCCTTCTCTGATAGTTGGATTTTCACAAGGCGATAAAAAATTATAGCAACGATGACACGGAAAGAAAGAGGGAGCAGGTCTATCCTGATTATTCCGGTTTCTGGGAGCCCGCGTTCTCGATGATCTCGGCCAGCTTTTTCCAGTCAAAGGCCTGCAGGTTCATGATCTGGGAGCGAACGAGTTTGACTGCCGCGGCAGTATCCCCTTCCCTCTTCATATTATAAAAAGGAAGTACCGCGGCGAAGGCCCGGTCCGTATAATCACTGATGGGCACGAGTACGTCGGCCCGCCGTGTATAGTACGGATCTTCACCGGGCGTGCAGGGTGTGGTGAAAACGTTGAATTGCCTGCACCCGATTGGCCGGAGGGGATGGATGGAGCAGGAACCGTCGAGCAGGAAAGGGCAAGGAGAAACTGTTGTGTGGGTGACAAGA
>JBLMWN010000314.1:0-3490 GCA_050257255.1 Betaproteobacteria bacterium
CGCCCTTGTGAGGATTGAAAACATCGTCGCGGAGGTCCAAGACCATCGCGGGGCTGAGGCTGCTCACGAGCACCCGGCCGCTGTCCTCGGGGGTCAGCTGTGCTTCTGGCTTCACATCGTAATTGACGACATTTTCAAACTGGTACGTCAGCGACGGCCGGAAATTCTTGTAGGGCTTCTCGATGCCGAAGGAAGCCGCGGTTTTTCGGGTGCTGTAGTAGATCTCGCGGGTATCGGAGTTCAGGCGCTCCGAATCGGACCACACAAGGCTGAGCTTGGCCTCGATCTTGCGGCCGAGGAACCAGGGTTCCTGAAAATTGAAGATCGCCCGCTTGAGGATGTCGCTTTCCTCGTAACGCAGGCTCGTATACCTTGCCGTGCCCCAGAGGTTGCGGTACGAAAGCTCTACAAACCCCCGGAGGCGGTCCAGGTCGCCGTACCCGACGCCGAATTCCATGGCCCCGGCGGGACGCTCCTCGACGGTTAAGAGCATGTCCTTGACATATTCTTTCTCGCCGGGATGGACCGGCTCGAACTTGGCAAGTCTGAAGTAGCCCAGATGGTAGATTTGCTGCTGGCTCGTGAGGATAGCTCCGTAGTCGTACGCATCGCCGGGCTTCACGAGGAGCTCACGCAGGATCACATAGTCTTTCGTGCGTTCGTTCCCTCTGAGGATGATCCTGCCGATGCGGACGATCCGGTCTTCGGTTATCCGATAGCTCACGTCGACGGTGCCATCATGGGGCGTTCTATCCACGTCCACCCGGGCATAGAGATAACCTTTATTCGTGTATGCCGAGAGGATGCGGTACTTGTCGTCATCGACAAGCCGGTCGTTGAACGGCCCTCCCGGCTTGAGGCTCAGCTTGCCCAGAAGCTCGGCCGACGAAAATGCTGTGTTCCCCTCGAAAGACACGGCGCCAATCATGGTCCGGTCCCCTTCGGCGATCTCGATCGTCACATCAGCCTCGCGGCCGTCGGCGCTCCGGACCACCTTCTTTTTTACCGTTGCGGACAGGTAGCCTGCCTCGAGATAGCGGTCGCGGAGATTGTCCACGTCCTTGTTCAACTGGTCTTCGCGGAAAGGGGAGGACGTGAACCAGCCCGGCTTGCGCAGCGTCATCTCCTTCGTGATCTGCTTGTACGAGAACGCGGTATTTCCCCGGAGCTCGATTCGCCTGACCACGACGCGCGGCCCTTCCGTAATGACGAAATCCAGGTCGAGGCGGCCTGGCTCCTCTGTCTTTTTCACGTCAACAGCGACATCGGCGAATCCCTGTTCCTTATACAGCGTCTTGATCTTGTCAGCGCTGCTGTCGATTGTGGCGTCCGAAATATCATGCTCGGACCAGATGAGGAGAGATTGCTTCAATTTGCCCGATCCGATTTTTTTGCTACCGGTGAACCGGACCGTTACCCGCGGCCCCTCACTGACGAGGATGCGGACGTGGGCCTTGTGGCCCTGGAAGCTCATGGTCACCGGTCCAGGTTTCGCGGCTGGATACCCCGCATCGGCATATTTTTTCCGGATCGCTTCCAAGTCAGCGTCATGGAGCCGGTTGCGGTTCAGCGGGGCGCCGATGCGGCTCTTCATGACCGCGATCAGTTCCTTGTCCTTGAACACTGTATTGTTCTCGAACGTGATCGTTTCAATGACCGTCGGCTCACCTTCCCGGATATCGACATGCAGGACCACGCGATGCGGGTCGGGGGACTGCTCCACGCGGAACTCGACGGAAGCGTCGAAATAGCCCTGTGCCTGGTAGAGCGCTATAAGACCGGCCCTGAAACCAGGCAGCTTGTCTTCGCGCAGTTCTTTCCCCTCTATGTTCGGCAGCACCTCTTTGATCGAACTCGCCGAGAGAGCATGATTGCCATGGATTGCGAGCTTCTCCACGACCGTGACCGGGATAAAGGTATATTCGATCCGGACACCGCTGCCCTCAGGGAAGGCATCGACGCGGATGTCCTTGAAAGTCCCTTTGAGATACAGCAGCGAAATGCTGTCGCGGATTGCGGGTCCCGAGAATGTGTCGCCGGGCTTCAACCCAATCAACTGCACCAGCTGATCCGGTATGGCCCACGGGTTGCCGTGTTCGTCTTTCAGGACGATCCTCGTTATGGTCTGACCCGCGAAGGGAGAAGGGGAGGAAAAGGCAGGCAACGCGATCGAGAGGAGGCACAGGGCCGCGAGGACTGAACGGAGCCATTTCATGAAGAATTTTTAACATATCGAGGTATGAATGTAAAGAAAAGAAACCGAAAGCGCGGATGAAGACCGCATGGCACAGTGCGGTGCATGGTAATCTGATATACTGTGGACATGAGCATCATGCGGAGGACGTTGGGTAAAACCGGGGCCGAAGTAACCGTCCTGGGACTCGGCGGCGAAGGGATGTTGCGGACCACAGGATACGAAGGAGAAGCTTACGCACTCATCAATCGCGCCATCGATCTCGGCATCAACTATTACGAGTCCGCGCGGGCGTATGCAGGGAGCGAGTCTTATTACGGAAGGGCCCTCGGAGAGCGGCGCGGGGATATCTTTCTCACGAGCAAGTCCCATGCGCGGGACAAAAGGGGCGCCCTCGCTCATCTCCGGGAAACCCTGAAGAACATGAAGACCGACCACCTCGACTTGTGGCAAGTGCATGACGTGCGGACCGAAGAAGATATTGCGGAGATATTCGGGGAAGGCGGGGCCATCGAGGCCTTTGCCGAGACAAAGAAGAAGGGGATGACGCGATTCATCGGCGTTACCGGCCACCACAATCCCGCGATTCTCCGCAAGTGCATCCAGTACTTCGATTTCGATACCGTGCTTTTGCCGGTGAATCCCGGCGAGCCGAGCTACAAAAGCTTTTTGAAGGAAGTGATTCCCCTAGCGCTTGAAAAGCAGATGGGGATCATCGGCATGAAGGTTTACTTCCGGGGCCTTGCGGAGCAGATTCCGCGGTATACCACGATGGAGCCTTTCCTGCGCTTCGCCCTGTCACAGCCGATTACGAACGTGGTGATAGGGTGCGATGACATCGCACAGCTTGAAGAAAACGTGCAGTTCGCGGAGTCCTTCGTGCCCATGACGGATCTTGAGATGCAGGCCCTCGTTCATGAGGTCTCGGCCCAGGCGCGAAGACTCATGTATTACAAGCCATGAGGCGCCCCTCGGTCCTTCAGCCGGCACGACTCGCCGCATAATTCGGCGATGGCCCCCGGGCATGAACGCATTATGTATGAAGGCGTCACGGCCGTGAATCGTCTCCGAATCATCGCGGTGCATCTTCCCTGCGCCTCTTCTCCAGTTCATCAAGCGTTCGCGGCCAATCTTTCCTGAGCAAGCGCGATAACGCGCGGTCGGCCAAGAGCTTGCCGCCGGTCTGGCACCGGGCGCAATAATTAGACTCATTTTCCGCATAGCGGATTCTCTGGATCGGTGAGCCACATACGGGGCAAGGCAGGCGATAGCGGCCGTGGACCGCCATGTCTTTCC
>JBLMWN010000315.1:0-5688 GCA_050257255.1 Betaproteobacteria bacterium
CAGCGAATCAAGATATTTTCCCGCCTCCAATAGGGAAATGCATCGTGTCGCACTCCCGAATGCATATCCGATAAAATAGCGCATAAAGTTATTGACCATGCCTGCCGATGACCGGCATCAGTCTACTCCAAGAAGTTGTAGCTTTCTTTAGGACGGCGGGAGAGCGAAAACACAAAAGGTGGTTCTCGGTCAGCCGGTCAAAGTTGCCGGCGTACCGTGAAGCGTGCTTACTGCGTCGGGAGCTGGTTCGAGGTTGTGGAGAGTTTAGCTTGAAAAATACGGTTAAATCGGGTAAAGTCCGTGGTACCTATGGCTGAGACAGGGATAAAATCAGGCGGCTGGCGCAGGGGCCTTACCAGAAACGTCGTCATCCTCGGTTTTGTGAGCCTGTTGAACGACGGCGCATCGGAGATGATCTACCCCCTTCTGCCGGCGTTCCTCACGGCCGTCCTCGGCGCCGGACCCGCGGCCCTCGGCATCATCGAAGGCACCGCCGAAGCGACGGCATCGCTGCTCAAGCTCTACTCCGGCTATCTTTCGGACCGTGTCAAGCGGCGCAAGGGTTGGATCGTTGCCGGCTATTCCCTCTCGAATGTCATCCGGCCGCTCATCGCGTTCTCAACGTCATGGATACACGTGCTCCTGCTCCGGTTCTCGGACCGCGTTGGCAAGGGGCTCCGGACATCGCCCCGTGATGCCATCATCGCGGACTCGACTCCGGCCGAGTTTCGGGGCAAAGCCTACGGCTTTCATCGCGCCATGGACCACAGCGGCGCTATCGTAGGGCCGCTCGCCGCGACAGCCTTGCTTCTCGCCTTTCACGACAACATAAAGACCATCTTTCTGCTTTCGTTCATTCCCGGCCTGTTCGCCATATCGATGCTCCTCGTCGGTCTTAGGGAGAAACCGTCCGAAGGCCCGCGTCCCGGATCGGCGACGTTCAATTTCAGGTCCGCCTGGGCCGAGATGTCGGCAGGCTTCCGCAAATACCTGGTGATCATCTTTGTGTTCACGCTCGGGAACTCCACGGACGCATTTCTGCTCCTTCGTGCCCAGCAGCTTGGTGTTCCCGTAACGCTTCTGCCCACGATCTGGATCGTGCTTCATATCGTTAAAATGGGCTTTTCAATCCCCGGGGGAATCATCTCAGACCGTATCGGCAGAAAGAAGGTAATCGTCACCGGGTGGGTTGTGTACGCGCTCGTGTACGCGGGCTTCGGCGAAGCGAGCCTGCACTGGCATGCCTGGGCGCTGTTTGCAGTGTACGGTATTTACTTCGGGTTGACGGAAGGCGTAGAAAAGGCCCTTGTTGCTGACTTCGCTCCCGTGCATCTGCGCGGCTCGGCGTTCGGTCTCTATCACCTGATTGTTGGCGTCGGGGCTTTTCCGGCATCGCTCCTTTTCGGGCTGGTCTGGCAAAAGCTCGGGTCAGCCGCGGCCTTCGGCATGGGAGCAGGGCTGGCTCTTCTGGCGAGCGTGATGCTTTCGGCGCTTGCTATTAAGAGGCCTGTTGAGGATACCGCACCATAAAAATTAAGGCAGAGCTGTTATCCGGAAAGGATTGAACAATGGCAACCTATACTGTAGCGGTCAGCGGCGCCAGCGGCGCCCCCTATGCTTTGAGGCTGCTCCAGGTGCTGGTCAAGGGCGGACATTCGGTCTATCTCTTGATTTCGGGAGATGGGCTATCGATCCTGAACGATGAGACCGGCCTTATGCTCAAGGGCTCGGAGACCGATATCCAATATGCGCTTGAGAAACACCTGGAAGCGAAGGAAGGGCAGATCACCTATTTCGACGAAGACAATATGTACGCGCCGATTGCGAGCGGTTCCGTAAAGATAGATGCCATGGTCGTGGTTCCCTGTTCCATGAAGACGCTTGCCTCCGTTGCAAACGGTTTTGCATCAAACCTGATCGAACGGGCCGCCGATGTAACGCTGAAGGAAAAGCGGAAGCTCATTATCGTTCCGCGCGAAATGCCGCTTTCCGCCATCCATCTCAGGAATATGCTGACGCTGGCCGAACTGGGATGCCACATCATTCCGGCAATGCCGGCATTTTATCATCATCCCAAGAAGATTTCGGACATGGTGGATTTTGTCGTGGGGAGGGTGCTGGACAGCATGGGGATTGAGAATGATTTGTCGCCGAGGTGGGGAATGTAAGAAAAATTATTATTTCCAGGCAGCGAATCACAAATACGATGGAATAATCAAAACTTCAATGACCAAAACCATTTGAAATTTCGAATTTGATTGCCGGAGTTTATTTAGGATTTGTAATTGGAGTTTAGGATTTACCGATTGTAGTGCTTATGCATTGTACTCGGTCCCTCCGCCCTCGCCGAGGTTTTTCATCCACGTGTCGATCATCGATGAGTCCTGCTTGGCAATCACTTCTTCCTCTACGAATACAGGCGCACCGATGCGTATGGCGATTGCAATGGCATCGCTCGGCCGCGAATCGATATGAAATTCCTTGTTGTTGTGGAGGAGGTAGAGCGATGCGTAGAAGGTATTGTCGATCAGGTCGCTGATGACCACCCGTGCGATTTCGATCTCGAGGCGGTCGAAAATACTGACCATCAGGTCATGAGTAAGCGGACGGGCCGCTTTGACGTTGCTCATGGCCATGGCTATGGAGTTGCCTTCCGCAGCCCCGATCCAGATGGGCAATATCTTTTTCCCCGTTTCATCCTTCAGTACAACAATGTAGCTGCTGTTTCTGTTGTCAAAAAGGATGGTATTTACGTTCATCTGAACCCACATACCGGCTCCGTAATCTTTTTATACGATACCACACCGTAGATGCCAAGTAAAGGGATTATTTTATTGACTTTTTATAGAGATACGATATACTCTTTTTTCTGTAAACTGCGAAGGAAACGATGATCATCGATGAAGCAAACGCTGACGGACATCCTGCTCCAGGCTCTTCGCCGGGCCAAAGAAAAAGGCGAACTGAAACTCGAATCACAGCCCGTTATCACACTCGATACCCCGCGGGACAAAACACACGGCGACCTTGCAACGACGCTCGCCATGACCCTGGCGAAACCAGAATCCAAGCCGCCACGGAAGATCGCCGAGATTATCGTCAATAATATCCTGGATGAAGACGGGATCATCGAAAAGACCGAGATCGCCGGTCCAGGCTTCATCAATTTTGTTTTTCGTCAAGACCGATGGAAGAAAACGCTCTTTGATATAGATGCAGACGGTCCCGCGTACGGTCTCCGGGACATCGGCAAAGGGGAAAAGGTCCTCGTAGAATTCGTGAGCGCAAACCCCACGGGGCCGCTCCACGTTGGCCACGGCCGGGGCGCTGCTGTCGGCGATGCGCTGGCAAACCTGCTTGCCGCGGTCGGCTATGACGTTTCCCGCGAGTTCTATATTAATGACGCGGGCAGGCAGATCAAGCTGCTTGCGCGGTCGGTGTATAGCCGCTATCGTCAGATGCACGGCAAGAAAGAACCATTTCCAGAAGACGGCTATCACGGAACGTATATCAATGAGGTAGCAACTTCCGCGACAGCATCACAATCAATCAGTTTGAAGTTTGTTGATACTCCCTTTGATCAGAGCGAACAGGCTTTCGCTGAGTTCAGCAAGAATCAGATGCTTGCCGACATCAAGAAGGACCTGGAGGACTTCGGCGTTCGTTTCGACACCTGGTTCAGCGAGTCGTCGCTGCTCTCAGACGGTTCTGTCCAGCGGTCTCTCGACGAATTAATGGAGAGCAGGAACCTTTACGAACAGGACGGGGCTCTCTGGCTCCGTTCGACCGCGTACGGCGACGACAAAGACCGGGTCGTGGTCAAAAAAGACAAGACCTATACGTATCTGGCCACGGACATCGCCTACCACCGGAACAAGCTGTCCCGCGGGTTTAAGACGCTCGTCAATATCTGGGGCGCCGATCATCACGGCTATATCCCGCGGGTGCAGGCAGTGATCCAGGCATTCGGCCATCCTAAAGACTCGCTTCATGTACTGCTCGTTCAACTCGTGGCGATCCTGCGGCACGGTCAGCCCGTGCCCATGTCCAAGCGGGCAGGGACCTTCGTGACGCTCCGGGATGTCATTCAGGAAGTGGGCAGCGATGCGGCACGGTACATTTTCCTTACGCGCCGGTCTGACAGCCATCTCGATTTCGACCTCGATGTGGCCAAAGAGCAGTCGCGGGAAAATCCGGTCTACTACGTGCAGTACGCCCACGCGCGGCTGGCGAGCCTGTTCCGCGAGGCCGAGGCGAGGAATATTCCCGTGCCGAAAAGCGACGTCGTTAATCCGGCGCTCCTTGATCTTGAAGAAGAGCAGAACATCATCAAGATGCTCGCAAAATATCCCGAGGTCATCGAAGAGGCGGCCCTGGCGTATGAACCGCACCGGCTGACATTCTACCTCCAGGACCTGGCAAGTCTGCTTCATAATTACTATTTCAAGCACCGCGTGATCACCGAGGACGCGGCGCGGACAGGGGCGAAGCTTTTCCTGATGAAGCAGGTGAAGACGGTGATCCAGAGTGCACTCAAGATCCTTGGTGTCAATGCGCCGGAAAGAATGTAGGAAGCAAAGCAGCATCGGCCGCGAATTGTCACGAGTTGGGAGAAGGAAGGCTCCCAACGAAGAGAGGAAAGGGTAAACGATGAGGGCTAATTCTTGATGGTTTCGTAAAAAGTCGAAAATCGTCGAAGGACCGTCATTCCGGCTTGTCCGGAATCGTATCTTATCAGCGTGTTATGTGGCAACATGATTCTCGACAAGCGAGAATGACGACTTTTTACGACTTCATCAATTCTTGAGGTTTACGTTTTCCACAGGAGTTGGTATGTTGATTTTGATATGTGAACATCCGTATTCATTCGTGGCTACATGACCTTTAGTTTTTCTTTGATAAAAAAAGATACTGCTTCTTCGGCCCGGATGGGGAAAATCATTACGCCCCATGGCGAGGTAAACACCCCGGTGTTCATGCCGGTGGGCACGCAGGCCACGGTGAAGACGCTCTCTCCCGAAGATCTGGTGATCTTAGGCGCTGAGATCATCCTGTCGAACACCTATCACCTGTTCCTGCGGCCGGGGTATGAACTGATCCGTGATTTCGGGGGTGTCCAGAAGTTCATGGGCTGGAACCGGCCGGTCCTGACCGACAGCGGCGGGTTCCAGGTGTTCAGTCTCGCAGAGCTTCGCAAGATCACGGAAGAGGGCGTAACCTTTCAGTCGCACATCGACGGGGGGGCCAAACATTTTATTACGCCTGAGTATGCTGTGGAGATCCAGGAGGCACTCGGCGCGGATATCATTATGATTTTCGACGAGTGCATTCCTTATCCCGCTACCCGTGATTATGCTCAGGAGTCGCTGGAGCGGACCCTGCGATGGGCAAAGCGATGCAGGGATGCCAAGAAGAATGCGGGACAGGCGCTCTTCGGCATTGTCCAGGGAGGGATGTACCCTGATCTTCGAAAACACGCTGCTGAAGCGCTTGTCGATATGGCGTTCGACGGGTACGCTTTGGGCGGTCTGTCCGTGGGCGAGACCAAGCCCATGATGTACGAAATGATCGAGGCTTCTGTGCCGCCGCTTCCCGAGGACAGACCCCGGTACCTCATGGGGGTAGGCACCCCCGAAGACCTCGTGGAAGGCGTTGACCGCGGCATTGACATGTTTGACTGCGTTATGC
>JBLMWN010000316.1:0-2672 GCA_050257255.1 Betaproteobacteria bacterium
TGGTTTGTGTTGAAAATGGCAAGGGGGCTATTTGAAATCTGATTCAGTCTTGAAACCACTCACGATAAAAGGCAAGCGTATAACAGTGCCCATCGTCCAGGGGGGGATGGGTGTCGGGGTGTCGCTTCACCCTCTTGCGAAGGCTGTGGCGCGAGAAGGAGGCCTCGGCATCGTGTCCAGCGCCTGCCTCGACCGACTTGTTTCGAAAAGAAGCGGTAAAAAAGTTAACACCTATGAAGCGGCGTACGAAGAAGTCTCCCTCGCAAAGGCCGAAAAAGGGTTCGCCGGGATTAACATCATGGGTGCCCTTGCCAGGGATTTCAGCGATTCGGTCAAGGGTGCCATCGATGCAGGCGCTGACGCTATCATTTCAGGGGCCGGTCTGCCGCTGTCCCTTCCTGCTATTCAACCTCCCAAAGACACAGCCCTCATTCCGATAGTCTCTTCAGCTCGTGCGCTTGAGATCATTTGCAAAAAATGGGAAAAGCTGGGATACCGGCCAGACGCCGTCGTGCTGGAGGGCCCTCTTGCCGGAGGCCACTTGGGTTTTCGCATCGACCAGGTGGAACTGGAGTCGAACCGGCTCGAGAACCTCTTCCCTCTAGTCAAAGACATGGCAGAAAAATTCGGTGATTTTCCGGTCATAGTTGCCGGCGGAATCTACACTCACGAAAATATCGTGCAATTTATGACGAAGGGAGCCGACGGTGTCCAGATGGGCACGCGCTTTCTCGCGACTGAAGAGAGCAGCGCTACCGAAACGTACAAACAGGCCGTGGTCCTGGCAAAGGAGGAAGACATCGTTGTGGCCCATCGGCCCGGATCTCCCTGCGGCCTGCCGTTCCGGGTCATCAAACAGTCACCGATGTACGTATCTTCACTGAGGCAGCTACGAAAACCCAAATGTGATAAAGGCTATGTCCTCATGAAGGATGCCGAAGGAAAGTTCACGGTCTGCCCGGCCAAAGAGGACAATAAAGACTATTTCTGTATCTGCAATGGATTACTGAGTTCGGCAGGATTCAACCCGCTTGAGGAAGAGCCGCTTTATACGGTCGGCACCAACGCTTCCCGGATCGATAAAATCATCACGGTCAAATCCCTCATGCAGGAACTGACCGGCGCTGGAGGTTATTAATATGACCATTGATCAGGACAAAGAACTGGATCCGAAACTCAAGGCATACCTGAATAAGTACATCGATCAGCGCATCATTGAGGCATCGCGGCAGATCTATGACGCTGTCAATAAAAAGATCAAAACGGTCGAAGATAGGGTGCATGGTGTGGAACTGAAGACCCTCAAAAACAGGGCCGCGATCATCGCGTCCAAGGGCACTCTCGACATGGCATATCCGCCGCTCCTTCTCGCTACTGGTGCACGGAGTATGGGGATCGAGGCCTCGATCTTCTTTACCCTCTACGGCGTCAACATCCTTAAGAAAAAAACGAACCTCAAGGTCGCGCCGATTGCCAATCCGGCGATGCCAATGCCGGTGCCTAACCTCGTCGGTGCCCTTCCCGGAATGACGTCCATGGCGTCGATGATGATGAAGGGCATGTTCAAAAAGCAGTCGGTGCCGGCCATTAAGGAACTCCTGGACATGGCGCGTGACTCGGGCGTAAAGCTCGTGGCGTGCCAGATGACCTTGGACGTGCTCGGGATCAAACAGAAGGATTTGATCGACGGCATTGAATTTGGAGGTCTGGCGACCTTCCTCGAATACGGAATGGGAGCTACTGTCACACTGTTCGTCTAACTATTTCATTTCTACAGGATCATCATGGAGCAGGAAATGGAGTCCGGAATTATCATATTAACGCAACAGGGCCGAGACGCGCTTAAAAATGCTCCGCCGAACCTGAGCCCGCTGTGCAGAAACATCCTCATTCAAATTGACGGCAAAAAGTCCGTTGCGGACGTGCAGCTCATGTTTCGGGGGCTGAAGGGACTTGAGGAGTCCCTGCGGCGGCTGTTCGACGGCAACTTCATTCAGATTTCCCGCGAGTGCAAGGACCTTATCAAATCGCTTGCCCAGCAGATGCTGGGCTCCAAGGCGCCAACCTTGATCAAAAAGATAGATGAAATGCACGTTAATTACGGTGACGCCTGCTGGGACCATCTTGAGGAGCTGTACAAGACGGCACGTCTGTTTTACGGCGCGGTTGTGGCTGACAATCTGAAAACGGAAATCACTAAAATTCTCCGGGAAACTGGGAAGCTCGGATAACTTGCCTGCCGGCCCTCGCTCAACCACCGTACTCGACCACGGACAGCCCTTCAATACCGTATTATACAGTTGACACCTAAACCTTGTTCATCGCCAAACAAAAAATCAGATACAATGTTAGCAGATCGTTCAGTTGATACATACTTTTATCGGCTACCTGCTACTATTGAATCGCCATGGATAGAATAGTTGCTCATCATGATGAATTATCCCAACGGTCAGTTCTCCTGGTTGGCGGCAAGGGCGGAGTGGGCAAGACAACATGCTCGGCTGCAATAGCAACCCAATTTGCGGCCCAGGGTCATAAGACGCTGATCATCACATCGGACCTGTCACCCTCTTTGTCCGATGTTTTCGAGCAAAAGATCGGCGATGTCATCACCACGGTAAGCGCAAACCTCGACGCCTACGTGATCAGCCAGGAAGCGATCGTGGCATGGT
>JBLMWN010000317.1:0-16665 GCA_050257255.1 Betaproteobacteria bacterium
CTGCTGCGGTGCCGCTATCAGCGTTCTTTACGTATACAGTGCCGCTCATGTGATTTGACAGATCGTGGCATACCTGGCATTGCGTTGATGTCGGGTCGTTTCCGCCAGAGACGTGGTGAGATTTGTTGACAGTGTTCTGGCCGAAATCACCACCTGCTCCGTATATCTGCCGCCTCGACCCGATAGGGCCGCTATGGCACGCCGCGCAGGTCGGGAACGTCACGCCGGCAAGACCATACCACGCTGGCGCCTCCGTTCCATGACAGACAAGCGACGAACAGTTCCCGGTTTCCTGCCCGGTATCATTAATCCAGGTGCCTGTCGGGTTGGTTGCATCGAAATATACGAGCAGCACAGCTTGATTTGGCGTATCCATCGAGCCATTGGCATGAGATGTCTTCGTCGAATAATTGAGATGACATTTTGAGCACGCCATATTGAAATTCGCGACATGTTTAACATGCTTGCCGGCCTGACCGCTTCCGTTTGTCGCAAGCGGATCGAGCGCGCTCATATAGCTCGAGGAGTGGCAAGTGGTGCAGTCCGCAGGGAGAGTCCATGTTCCCGTCCCGTACCAGCCGAGAGTGTTCGACGCATGGCAGGAAACCGATGCGCAGTCACCGGTCTTAGAACCTGTGTCATTGGTCCATGAGGCTCCGGAACCAACGATGTTGAAGCGAACGAGGCTGGCAGCAGTATCGGGAGTGTCCAGGACGCCGTTGGCATGGGTCAGCGAGCTCGTGTAGTTATAGTGGCATCGTTCGCAGTCGATGTTCCGCGATGTGACATGCTTGAGGTGCCGGCCGTCTGGTGGCGTGCCGTTGGCAACGGTGGGATCGAGGGCGGTCGAAAAGCTCGAAACGTGGCAGGTGGTGCAGGCAGGAAGCGTCCACGTGTTCGTCCCGTACCAGTCGAGCGTCGCATTCCCATGACAGGCGACCCCGGAGCAACTCCCGGTTCCGGTGCCTGTATCATTTGTCCAGAGTCCGGCAGGTCCTGCGATGTTCATGTTCACCAGGTTCACCGCTGGATCGCCCGTATCGAAGACGCCGCTCATGTGGGTCGGAGCGCTCAGGTAGTTGAAATGGCACCGCTCGCAGTCGATCCTTCGCTCCTGCACATGCTTGATATGCTTGCCGTGGGTTCCCGATCCGTTCGTGACCAACGGATCCATGGTCGGCGATTTGGCGGAGTTGTGGCATTGGGTGCACATTGACACAGTGCCGTGGGGAAGGGTTTTATGGTTAAAGATGGAATCCGGCCCATGGCCTGAATTGCAGCCCGCGAGTACAAACAGAAATACCATCATTGACCATTTGACTCGAGTATTCATTGTCTTACTCCATAACCGCCATACGACAACACTATTTATGACACAGCCCGCAATTCATCCCGGGATTCACCGGGTGCGGCGCCGAGGTATGAGGCGCCAGCTTGTGGCAGACTATACAGTTGTCGGCCGGTGCAAGACCGGACCCGAAGTGGCACCACGTACAGTGGCGTACGGTCCAATTGCCCACGTGGCTCCGCGGCGCTGTCTCGCTGTGGCACCGGACGCAGAAGTCCTGCCTGTGGCAGATGAGACAGCGCTCCCGGTTGCCTTCGGCCATGAACCCGTGGCTCAATGTCCGCCAGGTGTTCGTATGGTCGCGCGGCATGCGCGTGTTGTGACAGGCAATACAATCCGTTTTCTCGTGACAGATCAAACAATTGTTGCTTAATAATCCACCATTCATCGTCGGCTCAACGGCCTTGCCATGGTACTCGATCCAGTTTGCCGAATGCGACTTGGGTTTGGGAAAGGGGATCCTGCCTGTCGCGGCAGCGGGGCCGTTTTCGTTTGCCGCCAAGGCAGACATGAAGACACTCGACAGTGCAACCGCAACGAGCAGAAGGCCGATGCGCTGTGCGACGTGAACAAAACGCCGTCTTGGTGATCCGTTAGAAATCATAGCGTATCCCCAGCTTTATGGTCTGATAGTCCTCAAGTCCGCGTTCAAACTCATAGCTGCCGCTCGCAGCATATCTCTGCGCGAACGGATAATCGGCCTTGACATAGTAGGTCCTTACCCTTGTGCGTTCACCGAGCGAGATGTAGTAATCGTATTTGTACAGACTGTAATAGGACCCGGCGCTCATCTTGGGACTCCGTCGTCCGGGCTTGAATGCATAGCTCACATCGAACCCCCCGGAATCAAAACGACGCTGACCGGATTGCCACTGTTCGCCGGTGAGTGAAAATACGAGTCTGTCGATAAAGAGATCGATCAGTTCTAAGACCGCATAGGTCCGACGGAAGGCGCGATTGAAGGCGTTCTCCTCCTGGCTGTGAATGAGGGAACGTTCAAAATACCCGAGATCGATGGCAACGTGTCTGCCGAACAGTTTTCGCACCCTGACGTCGTAGCTCTGATAGGGAAAGGACTGTCCCAGCACATCGTAAAACGCCGATAGTTCGTTCGACAGTTCGTTCTGCGTTCGGAACTGCCTCACGTAGCCCATGGTCACTTCAAAATCGGATTCGGGGACCGTGACCGAGACGCCGAGTTTCAAGTCCCGCGGGTCGCCGTTCACATATCTGACCTTTGCGGTCCCTCTCAGGTTCGGCGAAAAGCGCTGGCTGAGCTTGAAGGAGACGAGCTGGTCACGCTGGGTGGTCATGTCAAAGAAGTTGCGCTTGTCCGTGACGTACAGGTAATCCATGCTGACCGCAGTGCCCGTCAGCGGGAAGTAGTCGAGTCCTGCGCCAGCCAGCGTGTCGTCTCCCCAGCGGTTGTCGATCTCGTAGAAATGAACCGCAGCGCCGCCGTACATCGTCATAGAGAGTTTTTGCGCAAGGATAATGTCGGCCGCGATCCCATCGAAGAATAATGGTTCTTCCCTTGTGCCGTTCTGTCTCCCGATCCGGAGCTGGTTTACGCCTGCAATAGGCTGATTCAGGTCGAGATGGGCTTCATAGAGGTATCCGTGGACCTGCGACCGGTAGGTGTCGCCGATGTCTTCAAAGGGAGAGAACGTCGTCCGATTCCGGTTGTTCGACAGATCGTCCCGCAGGGTGCCGAAAAAATGAAATTCGTAACCATTAGTACGCGGCTTGGAAAGGTCCACCCTCAGATCGCTGAAGATGTCATCATCGCGGATCTTCTCACCGGCAACGCGCGATGTCCTGGATACGAATTTGCCGGAGAAATATCCCTGGACGATGACAGGATCTGAGTTCTCTTTTTGTTGCAAGGAAACATCGGTCCGAGCACCGGCATCTGCGGCGAGGAGATATGCTGGAAAAAAAACGAGAAGGAAAGTAAACAACTTTGCAGAGAGCGCAAGGCTAAGGCGAAATACCAGGCGTGTGATCTTCACGAAATCGCTGTCCCCCCTGATCCGCGACCTGTATTCGAACAGCATGATAGTATCGTACTGAAAGAAAGTCAAGCGAAATAGGGAGGGATTGCAGAATTTTGCAGAAATAATGCCTTGGATGCGTATCATCAAAACTGAGATTGTCGGCGAGAGAACGTTCTTGATTTTGACAACTGTTGATGCTATGCTTGATGTGTTTCCCGTTTCGGTTCATTCATAGCTTCATAAAAGGAGAAGCGCGGTATGATGCTGAAACAGTTTTCTGTCATCCTGTGTACTGCACTGGCCCTCATGAGTACTGCCATGGCACAGCCGAAAGCGAATGGGACGCAGCCGGTAAACTGCCTCGACTGCCACAGCGACCTTGCTCCGGAAAAGGGTGCGCACCCGGCCGTCGCGATGGGATGCACCACGTGCCACACGGGGATCGACGCCTCGGACGTGCCGCATAAAATAACGAACAAGATCGCAAAGGGGCTTTCGGCAGAGCAGCCGGACCTGTGCTACGACTGCCACGATAAGTCGATGTTCGATAAAAAAGTCGTCCACGCCGCAGTGGGTATGGGATGTACCGGCTGCCACAATCCCCATGCGAGCAAGAACCCGAAGCTCCTCGTGACCGACATTCCCGCACTGTGCTACACCTGCCATGACAAAGGGACCTTTACGAAGAAAACGGTGCACCCGCCTGTGGAATCCGGCATGTGCACGACCTGTCACAGTCCTCATGCGTCGAATGACATCGCACTGCTCCTTCAACCGGTCAACAAGCTGTGCAGCACCTGTCACGAGAAGCAGTCCTCAGGCAGGCACATCATGTCCGGTTTCGGCTTTGGCGACGATCACCCGGTGAAGGGGAAAGCCGACCCTTCGAAGCCCAATCGAGAACTTTCCTGCGTCAGCTGTCACAACCCGCATGCATCTTCCGGCAAGAAGCTCTTCGTGAATGAGATGGCCGGCCCCGCCAATCTCTGCCTCCTCTGTCACAAAAAGATATCCGTCAAGATCGAAGGGCCGTGAAAAATGACAACATCCAGTCGTCTTTTTTAAATCGTCTCATTTACCCGGTAAACATGATGAAAGGGCAAGCCGTTATCGTTTTCTCGATACTGGAACATAATACTGTGTCCCGTGCTTCACGCCCAGAACCTGCTTGAGCAGATCATTGAGATCGTCATGGCGGTGGACAAAGTCGATGTCCGAGGTGTTGATAACGAGAAGGGGGGTGTCAGTGTAGCGGAAGAAGAAGCGGTTGTACGCTTCGTTTACGGCCGCGATGTAGTCGTGGTTGATTTCTTTTTCAAAGGACCTGCCGCGCTGTTTGATGCGGCGAAGCAGGGTGTCCGTGTCGGCCTGAAGAAAAATTACGAGGTCGGGTTTTACGATCTTGGGTTCCAGAATTTTGTAAATCTGCTCATAGAGCGGGAGCTCATGTTCGTCAAGCGTGAGGTAGGCAAATATCCGGTCCTTGTCGAAGAGATAGTCGCTGATGGTGACCCGTGTAAAGAGGTCGGGTTGGAACATCTCCTGCTGCTGGCTGAACCGATTCAGGAGGAAGAACATCTGTGTCTGAAAGCGGTAGCGCGCGGGGTCTTTATAAAAATCGGCCAGAAAAGGGTTGTCTTCCGCACGCTCGAGGACCAGGCGGGCAGCCAGCTCATCGGCTAGGAGGGTGGTCAGACTCGTTTTTCCGACACCGATGGGGCCCTCGGTCACGATATATTTCGTTTGGATGGGGAAGTCGGTCTTTCTGTTCATCGTGACGCGCCTTTTATGAACCGCACATGGTTACCCGGTGTGTGTCGCGGAGTTCGCACAGCAGGCTGACAACGGTCCTCTGTAAGACAGGGTGAACCGCCTGTGGCGCAATCTCGCAGAGCGGAACAAGCACGAATCTCCGCGCCGCCATCAACGGATGGGGTATCGTGAGTTCCGGGTTGTTTATCACCTGATCGCCGTACAACAGGATGTCGAGGTCGATTGTGCGCGGACCCCACCGGATCAGCCTGCTGCGGCCGAGCTCGTCTTCGATCACGTGACAGGCCGCCAGCAGCGCCAGTGGAGACAGCCCCGTTTCCAGTTCTACGACGGCATTGACATAATCTTCCTGGTTTGCATAGCCTACGGGTTCAGTGCAGTAAAATGAGGACGCCCGTGTGACTCGTCCCGCTCTGCTCAAAAGATCGATCGCCTTCCGGCACGTTGCCACTTTGTCGCCCATGTTCGAGCCGAGGGCGATGTATGCGATTGTTGGCATGATTAAGTTTTTAACCGTAGAGAGTGCTCTGCACACAGTAATACGATTCAAAACTCCGCGATCTCTGCGTCCTCTGCGGTGAAGCCTGGTTTTAAAACTCGAACTGCAATCCTCCCATCCTCTTCTGGAACTCGTCCAGAACACGCTGCTCATCTGCCTTGCCCTTGGCCTCGAAGGTCGCCGAGAAGCGAACGTAGGAGCCTGCGTCGTCCCAGGGCACGGTACTGATGAGCTTCTCGGTGATAAGGAACTCCGAAAACTCTTCAGCGTTTGCGAAGCGCCTTCCGTTTTTGACGCCCTTCGGCATCCTGACGTAGAGATAGAACGTGCCCGCGGGCATTTTTGCATTAAAGCCCAGTTCCGCCAATACGCCGGACATGGCCCTGAGCCTGCGCTCGTATTTTGCCTTGATCTCATCGGTGATCCCGGGGTGGTCGAGAGCATACACACCGGCCTTCTGGATGGCCTTGAACTGTCCGGAATCGTAATTGTCCTTCACATTGGCATACCCGGCGATGACCCGCTCATTGCCCGTTACGAAGGCGATGCGCCAGCCCGTCATGTTGAACGCCTTCGACAGCGAGTGGATCTCCACGCCCACGTCCTTTGCGCCGGGGACCGAAAGGAACGATAACGGTTCCATTCCGTACGAGAGCGCGGCATACGCGGCGTCGTGGACGACGATGATATCGTTCTCTTTCGCGAACCGTACGACTTTTTCGAAGAAGGGCCGTGTTGCGCCGGCGCCGGTCGGGTTGTTCGGATAGTTGATGTACAGGAGCTTTGCTTTTTTCCTGGCATCGGCAGGCACGGCGTCCAGGTCCGGCAAAAATCCGTTCTCCTCGCGAAGCGGCAGCTTGACGACCTCGCCGCCGTACCAGCGCGTGTGCGTGCCCATGACTTCATACCCCGGCGCGGTCATGAGCGTGACGTCTCCGGGGTTGATGAAGATTGCGGGAAACATGGCGAGCACGGGTTTGCTGCCGATGCCATGCAGCACCTCGGTCCCCGGGTTTATACCGGTTACACCGTAAACCTTCTGCATATACCGGGCAGCCGCATCTTTGAACTCCTGAATGCCGTTATCGGCATATCCGCGGTTCTCCGCCTTCTCCGCCTCCTTCTGGAGGACCTGAACCACTCCGGGAAAGGCCATTTCATCGGGTTCACCCACGCCGAAGTCTATGAGCTCCACGCCGGGATGGGCGGCACGTGCGGCGCGTTTTGCGCGTTTGATCTTCTCGAATTTGTAGATCTTCTGTTCCTTGCCGAACATGGCTCCGCCGAGCCGCTCGGCGAAGAGGGACTGGATGTAAGTTTCGTTCGATTGTGACACTAACTTCCTCCTCAGCGTATGACCATGGCCACCGATGAAAACGGAGTGACAAGATGTTACATCTGGATTCCGGCTTCCGCGGGAATGACCTCACTTACTATGTTCTTCAGACTTCCAATCCCTTCAATTCTCACTTCGACCTCATCACCCGGCTTCATCGATCCGATGCCTGCCGGGGTTCCGGTAATGATGAGATCGCCGTGATCAAGCGTCATGATCTTGGAGATAAAGCTCACGAGATAGTCCACTGGAAAAATGAACTGCGATGTCCGCGAGGACTGTCGCCGCCGGCCGTTGAGGTAGCATTCTACAAGGAGGTCATCCGTATTGAGATCGGTCTCGATCCAGGGGCCCACGGGGCAAAAGGTGTCGAAGGACTTTGCGCGGGTCCACTGCCCGTCCTTCTTTTGAAGATCCCGGGCCGTGACATCGTTCGCGCAGGTGTAGCCAAGGATGTGGTCCTTCGCCTCTCCTGCGGTGATGTTCTTCACCCGCTCCTTGATGACGACGCCGAGTTCGGCTTCGTAGTCCACCCGTTCGCTCATCGCAGGATAGAGGATGGTCTCGCCGGGTCCGATCACCGTCGTGGGCGGTTTGAGGAAAATGATAGGCTCATCAGGTATGGCGAAACCAAGTTCCGTTGCATGGTCCCGATAGTTGAGACCTACCGCGACGATCTTCCCGGGTATGCACGGCGCGAGAAGCCTCACCTCCGCGAGCGGATGGCTTTTCGTTACCGTCCGGAAGGAGCCCAGGAAATCACCGGCCAGTTCGGCGATTTCATCGCCACGCAGAATGCCATGGGCCGACCTTCCCTCAACCTGAAACCGTACCAGTCTCATCCGGCGCTCCGGCGTTATTGCTTCTTATCGATCCATTCCAGCAGCTTCTCTTCCGGGAGATAGCCGGAAAGCACGATCCCGTCATCACGAACCAGCGTCGGAGTGCCCGGGAACTCAAGCGACTTGGCTAATGCTATGTTCTTCTCGATCTGATCTGCGGGGCACGCAGGCTCAGGCACTGTCTTACCGGAGAAGGCATCGTCGAGCATCTCCGTTGACTTTGAGCACTGGATTGCCTGCGCTTTCTTGAATGCATCCTTGTGCATAGGCAGGGGGTTCAGAATCAGGTAAAATGCGACGTCATTGCGCTTTGCTACGATTTGCTTCATGATCGGGTGAAGATTGCGGCAATACGGGCAGTCCGGATCAGTGAAGACGATCACCTTCTTTGCGGCGCTCCGGGAACCCAGCAGGATTGCGTTGTCGAGAGGAATCTTGGAGATATCCACCTTTCGCGGCTTGCCCACGGCCTCAACAGGGACGACTTGGCCGGCAACGAGATATTTCTTCGAGAAATCCAAGTACAAAGCGCCGTGCTTTCCCTGGCCGGCGTCAACGTCGATCTGCCACACACCCTTGATCGGCGACATCTTAATGTCTGTGACTGTGCCGGTCGGTACGACCTTCTTCACGATGGCCTCCGCGTCCTTTTTGTCAAGCTTATGGCAGTCTATGCAGGCCTTGTCGCCCTTCTTGGGCGGAAATGCGTGGGATGAAAGCGGGATAAGGAACAACGCAAGCATGACGATGATGCTGTAATATTTTTTCATGAGTTAACTCCTTACGTTAATATTATCGACTCATTCGAATCGATCAACTCTTTAAATTCGGCAGATGCTGTCGATACTATTTCAGTCCCAACACGTCCAGCATGTCGTAGAGGCCCGGCTTCTTGCCGACGACCCATTTCGCCGCGCGTACGGCCCCGGCTGCAAATGTATCGCGGCTGTGGGCGCGGTGGGTGATTTCGATGCGCTCGCCCTTGCCCGCGAACATCACTGTGTGTTCACCGACAATGTCGCCGGCGCGGAGCGTCTGGATGCCGATCTCTTTCTTCGATCGTTCCCCGATCATGCCCTTGCGCGCATATACGCCGACCTCGTCGAGGTTCCGGTTCACGGCATGGGCGATCACCTGCGCCATCTTCATGGCCGTACCCGAAGGCGCGTCCTTCTTCATGCGGTGGTGGGCCTCGACGATCTCCATATCATAGTCCTCGCCGATCGTCTTCGCCACCTCTGCCAGGATTTTGAAACAGAGGTTCACTCCGATACTCATGTTCGGGGACAACACGCAAGGCACTTTGTGCGTGAACGTCGAAATTTCCGAGAGCTGCTGCGCGGAAAATCCGGTCGATCCCACGACAAGCGGTTTTCCCATCTCTGCGCAGGTTTTGATATGGCTGAGACTTGCCTCGGGCATGGTGAAATCAATCAGCACGTCGCCGGACTTGAGCGCTGCGGCAAGGTCGTCGGTAATGACCGTGAGGACGCCGCTGGCTGGAAGGCCTGCCGGGCCGCAGGCGTCCTGGCCCACGAGCGGATGCCCTTTGCGCTCTACTGCCCCGGATAGGCGGATGCCGTCCGAGGTTGACAGCACGTTGATGATACGCGAGCCCATTCTTCCAGCAGCGCCGGTGACGACTGCCTTTATCATGCGAGCCTCCTTACGTGTAGTTTTTGATTCAAAACGTTAATTTTCGCGCAGAGACGCAAAAACAGCAGAGGAAAAACCGAGACCCGGGCATTCATGCTTCATCTTCGCGCCTCTGCGCCTCCACGCGAAACGCTTTTCGCCGGTTCCTTAAACCAGCCCGTAATCTTTGAGCGCCTTCCTGAGCTTTTCTTTGTTCGCGTCGGCCATGGGACAGAGCGGCAGACGGAATTCCTCGTTGATCTTGCCCATGATCGCGAGCGCGGTCTTGACCGGAATCGGATTGGTCTCGATGAACATGGCGCTGTGCAGGGGCTCGAGCTTAAAGTGCAGCCTGCGGGCCTCGTCCATCCTGCCGGCGAAGAACGCGTCGAACATGCCGGCGCAGTCCGCGGGCGCGACGTTGGCGGTCACGGAGATGGCGCCCACGCCGCCCAGGGCGAGCATCGGAAGCGTCGTAAAGTCGTCCCCGGACAACACGTCGAAGTCTTTGCCGCACAGCCGGATGACCTCGCTCACCTGCTTCAGGTCGCCGGTCGCCTCCTTGATTCCGACGATGTTCTTCTTTTCGCGAAGGCGCGCCACGGTCGGGGGAAGCATGTTGACGCTCGTCCTCCCGGGCACGTTGTACAGCACGATCGGCATATCGACTGAGTCCGCGACGTGCGCGAAGTGCCGGTAGAGCCCTTCCTGCGTGGGCTTGTTGTAGTAAGGCGTTATCAAAAGCACGCCGTTGGCACCTGCCTTCTTCGCGTACTTCGTGAGATCAACCGTCTCTTCAGTGCTGTTCGACCCCGCGCCGGCGACGACGGGAACGCGTTTGTTCACGGTCTTTACCGTGAGCTCCACGACGCGATGGTGCTCTTCGTGGGAGAGGGTGGCGGATTCGCCCGTGGTGCCGCAAGGCACGATTACGTCTGTGCCGTTTTTGATATGAAACTCGATCAAATCACCGAGGGCCTTTTCATCCACCGTTCCGTTTTTGAACGGCGTAACAATCGCAACCATTGAACCCTTAAACATGACATCCTCCTTAGCGTAATGGAACCAGATAAACACGGATGGACACCGTTCACTTAAAGAATCGAGGCTGTTTGCGTGTCAATCCGTACCGATCCGTAGTTGCACGTCAAATATAGAGGCTTCCTTCGCAGATTACCTGCGCCCCTCCCTCAAGATGGATACTGCTGAACCCCTCCGCCGAGCGCTCGAACGAGACCGTGAGCTTTTCTCCGCCCCAGGTGACGACGTCGACGGGGGACACAACCGCTCCAAGCGCACCGGCGACGAGCGCACCGGCAACGGAGCCGGTGCCGCACGCCAGCGTCTCCCCCTCCACCCCGCGTTCATACGTCCTGATCTGTATCCGGTGTTTTCCCTGGATCTGTATGAAATTCACGTTCGTGCCGGCCGGTTTGAACAACTCATGGTATCTCGTAGTCCTTCCGGTGCGCTCGACATCCTCGCCGTCGAGGTTTTTCGAAAGATACACCAGATGCGGAACGCCGGTATTGATGAAGTGGCCCATGCGTAAGCCGCTGTCGAGAGGCACCGCGATGTTCATGCGCAAGCCCGAGGCGGCCGTGAGTTGGACCTTGACCTGCTCGTTCTTCACCTGAGCATGGATGACGCCGGCGAGGGTCTCGAAGGCTATATCCTTCCCCGCGATTTTCTTGAGACGGGCGAACCGCGCTGCGCACCGCGAGCCGTTGCCGCACATCTCGGCCTCGCTGCCGTCGGCATTGAAGAAGCGCCACTTGAAGTCAACCTTTCGCGAAGGAACGATCACGATCAAACCGTCGGCGCCGACGGAATAATGCCGGTTGCAGACGGCAATCGCAAGCGCGGCCAGATTCCTCCCTTTCAGGATGTTTCTCCGGTTGTCGATCAGGATGAAGTCGTTGCCGCTTCCCTGCATCTTATAGAAGGGTATTTTCTTCATGCTTCCCGCTTTTCATTCCGCAATCCGCATTCCGTTTTGGTTTATCCCTCAAGCCATCGCGGGATCTTCTCGCCCCTGATCAGGTCGCTGTAGGTCTCCCGTTCGCGGACGACAACATACTCGCTCCCTTTCACCATCACCTCAGCCGCCCGCGGACGGGAATTGTAGTTCGACGCCATGGAGAAGCCATACGCGCCTGCACTCATTACGGCAAGAAGGTCACCCTGCTGGGCTACGGGCATTTCACGATCCTTTGCCAGGAAGTCCCCAGACTCACAGATTGGTCCCACCACGTCGAAGACAGCCCGCTCTGCGGTTGCAGGCTCAACGACCGGTCTGATGTCGTGGTACGCATCGTAGAGACTTGGCCGGATCAGGTCGTTCATGCCGGCATCGACGATAAGGAACCGCTTAGCACCGCTGTCCTTGCGGTATACGGCTCGGGTAACGAGGATCCCGGCATTGCCTACGATCGCCCTGCCCGGTTCAAGCACCAACGTGCAGCCGCACTCCCTGAGCAGAGGCTGCACGGCCGTGGCCAGTTCCTTCGGGAGCGGAGGCGTCTCGTCTTTGTAGGTAATGCCGAGCCCGCCGCCGATATCGATGAATTTGATGCCTATGCCGGCCGCACGGAGTTCCTTAACCAACCCGACAACCTTTTCAAGGGCGTCAACGAAAGGACGGACCTCGGTGATCTGGGAACCGATATGCTGGTGAACGCCGACGACCTCCACGTTCGGGAGGGCCATCGCCATCTGATAGTATTCGAGCGCCTGCTCAATCGGGATGCCGAATTTATTTTCTTTGAGCCCTGTGGAAATGTAGGCGTGGGTCTTCGGGTCGATGTTCGGGTTTACGCGGAGCGCAATCTTCGCTACCGCCTTCATCTCCGCAGCTGCCTGGTTCAGGGCGCTGAGCTCATCGCCGGACTCAACATTAAACATGAGAATGCCGATCTTCAATGCGTACTCGATCTCGTCGCGACGCTTGCCCACGCCGGCATAGACGATTTTTTTAGGGTCGATGCCCGCGCTCAGGGCGCGGAAAAGCTCGCCGCCGGACACGATGTCCGCTCCGGCCCCCTCCCGCCCGAGGAGCCGCAGCACGGCGCTGTTCGAGTTGGACTTGAGGGCATAACAGATGAGGCGCGGGACACCGGAGAAAGCGCTGTCGAAGGCCCGAAAGTGGTTTGTGAGCGTGTTGCTGCTGTAAAGGTAAAACGGCGTACCGATCCGCTGTGCCACGGTCTTGACCGGAACTCCTTCACAATACAGCTCGCCTTTTTTATACTGGAAATCATGCATGGGAAATCCCGTACCAACTTAATAATACCAATGAACAATGAAAAACATAGCCGGACACGCGGTAATTTTTTATTGTGCCTTCACTCACCCTTACCGTATCATCTCAGTTTCTCAACATGGCCTTCTTTTCGAGTGATCGTGCACTTTCATTCCCGGACCGATCCACAGCGGTGATGACATAGTAATAGGTCATGCCGCTTCTAACCGTTCTGTCCGAATACGTCGTGCGGGCGAGCACTTTGTGCGTCAGCCGTATGTAGTCGTGGCCGCTCCTGGTCGACCGATATACATGATACCCCGCGAGGTCGCGTTCTTTGTTCTCATTCCAGGTCAGGAACACCCTGCCCACACCCGCCACAACCGTCAGCCCCGATGGTTTATCCGGCGGCGTCAGGTCCCTCGGAGTGGCCGATAACTCCTCAGAGTCCGGGCTCTCGTTCCACGGCGGGGCAGGGCTGTCCACGGAGCGGATGATGTAATAATAGGTATGATCATTCGCCACCGCCTGGTCCTTGTATGAGGTGGCTGTGAGCGGCGCATTGTTTACTGGCGTATCTTCATACAGGCCTCTTTCAGCGCTGCGATATACATTATATCCGATGAAACCCTTGGCAGGGCTTCCGTCCATTTGTGTCGTCACCGGCTCCCAGGTGAGCGTGTTATAACTGTCGACGCCAATTGCAACAAATCCCCGCGGAATCGCCAGGGGTATAACCGGCGTAACAAGGACTTCCTGGGAAGGCGAACTAACGCCGCCGCGCGCGCTCAAGGCCCTGATGCGGTATCCATAGGTCTGGTCGTATTTCAGGTTCCTGTCGCTCCAGGAGACCATGTTGTTTCGAACAACTGCCGGGGCGGGATCCGCCATACTAATCTCAGCATACGGCCTGTAACGGGCTGTTTTGCGATCCTTTCCGAACTCGGCGCGATAGATGCGTATCTTCACGATCGACGAAGGATCCATGCTTTTGCCTTCGATGTTCCTGGCAGGCAGCGGCCAAGATAGAAAAGCAACAGCGTCCCTCGTGGCTGCCTTGATGTTCTGTATAGCCTCTGGTCTCGGGCTGTCGGGGATGAGCGGATTGGTCCTTCTGCCGCAGGCAGCTGCGATCACCAGCATCAACATCAGACAGGCCGCGATACCCCACCGGGAGCGGATGTTCATTTCATTTTCTTCTTGAGCGTCTCAAGCCGTTTGATCAAATTGCGGGGAGCAGTGCCTCCGAAAGAGGTCCGTCTGCCCACGGACGCTTCGAGGGAAATCGCCTCGTACACGTCCTCGGTTATCCGCGGCGTAAGTTTCCTGTATTCTGCGAGGGGCATGTCGATGAGGCCGCATCCCAGCTCCGTCGCGCGTAATACGGCGCGGCCTACGATCTCATGGGCACGCCGAAAGGGCATGCTCTTTTTAACGAGGTAATCAGCGAGGTCCGTAGCGGTGATGAACCCGTCCTCCGCGGCCCTGCGCATCGCCTCCTTGTGCACCGTAATGCTTTGCAGCATTTCTGTGAACACCGAGAGTGAAAGCGTGACCGTATCGGCCGCATCAAAGAGCGGCTCCTTGTCCTCCTGCATGTCCCGGTTGTACGCAAGCGGCAGCCCCTTCATGAGCGTGAGAAGCGCTGTAAGGTTTCCGTAGACCCTGCCGGTCTTGCCGCGCGCGAGCTCGGCAACGTCGGGGTTCTTTTTCTGCGGCATGATCGATGAGCCCGTGGTGAATGCATCGGAGATGGTGATAAACCCGAACTCGGAAGACGACCAGATCACGAGCTCTTCGGACAAGCGCGACAGGTGCATCATGATCTGCGCGCAGGCGGAGACGAACTCGATCGCAAAATCCCGGTCTGAGACCGCGTCCATACTGTTCTCGCACACGCTGCTGAAGCCGAGCTGTTTTGCGACGTGGTTGCGGTCGATGGGCAGCACGGTGCCGGCAAGCGCGCCAGCACCGAGAGGCAGCACGTTCACCCGGCGAAAACAGTCCTCGAGCCGGCCGCGGTCGCGCTCGAACATTTCGTAATAGGCAAGGAGGTGATGGCCCAGGAGCACAGGCTGGGCCCGCTGGAGGTGCGTATAGCCCGGGAGCACCACGTCCCGGTAACGGTCCGCAAGCCCGACGATCACCTTCTGGATCGACTGCAAAAGATCGTGGACCTCCGCGATCTCATCGCGCAGGTACATGCGAATGTCGAGAGCAACCTGGTCGTTCCGGCTCCGCGCCGTATGGAGCTTGCCGCCGACCGGCCCGATCTTCTCGATCAGCCGGTGCTCGATGTTCATATGGACGTCCTCAAGCTCCACGCTGAACGAAAATGTGCCAGCTGTGATATCCTTGAGTACCTCTTCCAGCCCGTGAATGATCCGGCCAGCCTCCTTCTTCGTGATGATGCCGGTCTTGGCCAGCATGGTTGCATGGGCTATGCTGCCAGCGATGTCGTAGGGATAGAGCCGCCAGTCATAGGGGATCGAAGCCGTAAACTCTTCCGCAAGCTCGCTTGTGGCCTCTGTGAACCGTCCGCCCCAGGGCTTGGTCTTTGCTCCTGTTCTCATGGCTTTTTTACGTGTCCTAATCTTCTTTGTCATTGGTTATTTCGAGCTTGACTTCTTTCCTATCCTGAGCCTCAGCGCATTCAAACGGATAAACCCCTCTGCGTCCTTCTGGTTGTAGACCCGGTCCGCCTCAAACGTCGCGAGTTCGGGATTGTACAGCGAGACCGGAGACTTGCGGCCCACGGTATCGCAGTTGCCTTTATAGAGTTTGATTCGGGCCGTGCCGGTCACATTCTTCTGGGACTCGTCGATTGCGGCCTGGAGCATCAAACGCTCTGGAGCGAACCAGTATCCGTAATACACGAGTTCCGCGTAGCGCGGCGTCAGGCTGTCCCGGAGATGCATAGCTTCGCGGTCCATGGTGATGGACTCGACGGCCCGGTGTGCCGCGTGCAAGAGTGTGCCGCCCGGAGTTTCGTAAACTCCGCGGGACTTCATTCCCACGTAGCGGTTCTCCACAAGGTCGACGCGGCCTACGCCGTGCTGCCCCGCGATGCGGTTCGCCTCAGACAGAAGCGCGGCGGGTGATATCCGTTTCCCGTTGATAGCGACAGCGTTACCCGATGCGTACTCGACCTCAACATATTCCGGCTTGTCCGGCGCCTTTTCAACCGGGACAGCCATGGTATACATGTCGTGCGTCGACTCTATCCAGGGGTCCTCGAGGATGCCGCCTTCGTAGCTGATGTGCAGGAGGTTCCGGTCGGTGGAATAAGGCTTTGACTTGGTCGCCGTCACCGGGATCTTGTGCTTTTCGGCATAGGCGATCAGTTCCTCGCGGCCTTTCATGGTCCATTCCCGCCAGGGAGCAACGATTTTCACGTCCGGCTTAAGGGCAAAGTAGGTGAGCTCGAACCTGACCTGATCGTTGCCCTTGCCCGTGGCGCCGTGGCATACGGCATCGGCCCCTTCCTTCTGGGCGATCTCGATCTGACGCTTGGCGATGAGCGGACGGGCGATGGACGTTCCGAGGAGATAGCGGCCCTCGTACACGGCATTCGCGCGCAGCATAGGAAATACGAAATCGCGAATGAACTCCTCGCGGAGATCATCGATGTAGATCTTGCTGGCGCCGGTCTTGACGGCCTTATCGCGGAGCGGATCGAGTTCCTCACCCTGGCCGATGTCGGCGGTAAACGCGATCACCTCGCAGCCGTAGGTCTCCTTGAGCCACGTGATGATGACCGAGGTATCGAGCCCGCCGGAATAGGCGACGACGATTTTTTTAATGGTCTGATTCAAAAAAGCACCTGCAAAACAAAAAAAGAAAACTACTCTTCACGCAAAGAACGCAGAGCGCAGAGATCGCACAGGAAAGACTACTCGGCCAGGTAATTCCCGTGTTCATCGACGATCAGAACGTCTTTAAATCCGCACTCGGCAATCCGAAAATCCGCAGTGCGATTATTTTCCTTCGACGA
>JBLMWN010000318.1:0-2625 GCA_050257255.1 Betaproteobacteria bacterium
ATATGGACACGGAAGAAGCGGATTAACATATGATAAAACAGGATGAAATCGATTGCAGAGCCTTCACCTTCTGGGTGAGCTATTTATCAAGAAAAAATCCGCCCTTATCCGCCTTATAACCGATTTGATCAGTGTCAAATGCCTTTTTTAGGATTATTTGATATTAAGGAGACCGTGAAATGGACCTCATGAACAAATTAAAAGACAAGACCGCCGTGGTTGGAGTAATCGGCCTCGGCTACGTAGGGTTGCCCCTCATCATGGCATTCGAAAAAGCCGGATTTCCCGTCATGGGATTTGACCTGGACGGAGAGAAGATAACGCTGCTCAATGAAGGGAAATCGTATATAAAACATATCCCTTCTGAGCGTACCGCGTCATTAAAGGAACACGGACGTTTTCGCGCTACAACGGATTTTTCCCTGCTCCGCGACGCGGACTGTATCGTCATCTGCGTCCCGACGCCGCTCAACAGACAGAGGGAGCCTGACCTGTCGTACGTATTTAATACTGCCAGAACAATTGCTCAATCGTTAAGGAAGGGACAGCTCATTTCCCTCGAATCAACGACCTACCCCGGCACGACCGATGAAGACGTGCGGGCGATACTGGAAACCACAGGGCTGTATGCGGGACGGGATTTTTACCTTGCGTTCTCTCCTGAACGGGAAGACCCCAACAATAAGGACTTTTCGACCAGCACGATTCCCAAGGTAGTCGGCGGATATACCGATTCTTGTCTGGCCCATGCGAATGCGTTATACAGCGCTATTGTCGAAAGAACCGTGCCCGTATCATCGACGAAGGTTGCGGAGGCGACGAAACTTCTTGAAAATATTTACCGCGCGGTTAATATTGCCCTTGTGAACGAACTGAAAATCCTCTTCGACAAGATGGGTATCAACATCTGTGAGGTGATCGACGCGGCAAAGACAAAGCCCTTTGGTTTTCAGGCATTCTATCCGGGACCCGGCCTCGGCGGACATTGCATCCCCATCGATCCGTTTTATCTCACGTGGAAAGCACGGGAATACGATTTCCACACGAGGTTCATAGAACTGGCAGGCGAGATCAATACTGCCATGCCCTATTACGTCATCGAGAAGATCGTGCATGCCTTGAACCAAAGAGGAAAGAGCATCAAATCGGCGAAAGTGCTTGTGCTGGGTCTGGCATATAAGAAAGATATCGACGATACAAGGGAATCTCCGTCCCTGAAGCTGATGGAGCTGCTTATCCAGAGCGGCGCGGACGTCGACTATAACGATCCGTATGTACCCCAGATGAGGAAAATGCGCAAGTATGATTTCAAGAAAAGTTCCGTTCCGTTGACCCAGGAAACGCTGAAACAATATGACTGCGTTGTCGTATCGACGGACCACTCGTGCTACGACTACCGGTTCATCGCAGATCACGCTTCATTGATTATTGATACCCGGAACGCCATGAAGGGCGTATCACAGAACGGAAATGTGGTGAAAGCGTAGAGTATGGTCGGGATATTCCTGTCAGGCATAGCAGCGCTGTCTCTGATCGCGGTGGGCATCTACGCCGTGGCAAAACAGAGGACCGCTCAGAATGCAGTTCTGCTGGTCGCCGTCGCGCTCCTTGCGGGAGATGAAATCCTTGATCAACTGTCTCTGCAGCCGTCTGTCGATTTTACGATATTTAAAGACATCTCACTGGCCCTGGAAGCGCTCTCCCCCGGCGCCTTCCTGATCCTGAGTCTCATTTACGGCCGAAGCAGGCCGTTCAGCGGCCAGTCGAAGGTACGATGGGGCCTCGCGGCTGCCTTGGCCCTGTTTCCCATTGCAATGCTGCTCATAGCGGGAAACGACCTCTACTATTCTCCGGACTATCAGAGCGAGCAGGTGCTGTTCCTCGAGAATGCGGGCTATTGGTACTATCTGGGGATCGCGATTGCGTTCGTCGTTTCTCTGGTGAATGTCGAGGCAACCCTGGCAGCGACGTCCGGAACGGCCCGGAACCGGATGAAATTCGAGGCCTTTGGAATCACGAGCCTGATTGCGGTCCTGATCTTTTACTACAGCCAGGGGCTTCTGTACCGGACCATTGACATGAACCTGATCCCCATCCGCTCGAGCGTCTATATCATCGCCGCGCTCCTGATCGGTTATTCACAGGTTTTCAGAGGGAGTGTGGCGCGCGTTGCGGTCTCACGGCACATCCTTTACCGCTCGATTACCCTGCTGGCGGTAGGAATCTATCTGGTCAGCCTCGGCCTTGTCGGCGAAGGGATGCGGTATTTCGGCGTGACCTTCGGCAGGGACTTGACCATTGTCCTTGCATTCGCAGGCGGTGTCCTGCTGCTCGCCGTGCTATTCTCGGAAAAGATGCGGAATAGAGCGAAGGTCTATATTCGCAAGCATTTTTATGCGAACAAGCACGACTACCGGGAGGAGTGGATCAAGTTTACCGGCCGTCTGGCGTCGTGCGGAACGCTCTCCAATGTTCAGGAGTCCATTCTTACGGTTTTCATGGAAACGTTCGGCATTGCGGGGGCGTCGCTGTATCTTCTGAGCCGGGACGAAAAAAAATATATTCGGGCCTCAGGCCAGGGCATGCCCCAAGGTCCGGCTGAACTGTGCATATCAGAGGAACTCC
>JBLMWN010000319.1:0-3295 GCA_050257255.1 Betaproteobacteria bacterium
GGACACGGGGCTCGTGATTTCACAGTTCGACGGCTTTGCCGTCGCCATCGGTCCAGGGTCCTTCACGGGCCTCCGCATCGGTGTCTCGACCATCAAGGGTCTGGCGTTTGCCACAGGAAAACCCGTGGCTGCCGTTCCAACGCTCCAGGCGCTTGCGTGGAACGTGCCCCACGCCGCCCACTCGATCTGTCCCATGCTGGATGCCCGGAAGAACGAGGTGTACGCCGCGTTCTATGCATTCGACGGGACCATCCTTACACAAACGATGCCTGAAACAGTCATCCCTCTCGACCGGCTTGGCGGCCTGATTTCCGGTAGAACAGTGTTCACGGGAGAGGCCTCTCATCTTTATCGTCAAGAGATCGAAAGACTGTTCGGCGACGCGGCATTGTTTGCTCCGCTCTCCGCGATCCTTCCGTCAGCTGCGAGCGTAGCCGAGATCGGACTCGAGATGATCAGAAAAGGCAGGTACGTGGCCCCCGACAGTTTGACGCCGATGTACATTCGCAGGCCGGAGGCAGAGGTGGCGTGGGAAAAGAGGATGCAATCACGATAGATCTGATGAAGAAGGATGACATCGACCAGGTTCTCAGCATCGAACAGTCGTCGTTCACCATGCCCTGGTCGAGAAATCTTTTCCTCTCCGAGTTCAGGAGCCCCAGTGTCTCGAACCTCATGGTTGCGCTGTCTCCTAATCCGGTCCGTACCGTGGTCGGTTATATCGTGTTCTGGCTGGTTGACGACGAGATGCACATCCTGAACCTTGCCGTGGCGCCCGCCTTCAGGAGGCAGGGCATTGCGAGAAAACTTGTGCTTGCTGCAATCAGCCTCGCAGACCGGAAAGGTGCTAACAGGGCCTTTCTTGAGGTGAGAGCGTCGAATGCAGTCGCACAAAAGCTCTACTCCACCCTCGGGTTTACCGGTATGACGGTCAGAAGAGACTATTACGACGCTCCGGTGGAGGATGCCGTGGTAATGACCCTGGAGCATGGGGCTTTTGAGAGGTTAGTCCGACAAAATAGGGAGTAACTATCGGTTTTCTTTAGCATTTATACTGCTTGCCTTTTTGGCTGAAATATGATAATTTTCCAATAATAAAAAATGCTCTTTTCAAACACCTTCTCAGACAACTAACCTTGACGACAAGGAGGGCTGCTTATGAATGTCATGGAGGTAAACGAAGAAGTACTGCGGGCAAGACTCAGGATGGAGAACCCGGAGTTCCAGAAGTGGGAAGAAGAGCACCATAAATTAGAGGCCACTCTGGCAAGCATTGATTCTCATCTGTATCTCACTCCTGAGGAAGAAATGGAGCGAAAGCGCGTCCAGAAACTGAAACTGGTCACAAAAGACAAGATGATGGAAATGATCAGGCGCTACAAGGTGGGGCGGGCCTGATAAGGTAAGGGGGCAAGGTCGATAAACCTTGCCTTTTGTGTTTTTAAGACATCCGGCAGACATAAATCCCTCTTTACCGAGAGATGGTGAGAGGGATTTTTTTATTGACTAAAATCATCTATCTATGTTAAAAATAATGACATTCGGCGTGTTAAAAAAGTCCACGTGCTGCATGACGCAGCGAGCTTTCCCCTGCGGCGACGAGTGCGGTTTGGTCATTCGTCTTAGTACGATGCCGTGCAAGGGGACTTTTTTTATGCCACATCGGAGGAACTAAGGTTGAGAAGCGATCGCATCAAGAAAGGCGTAGAACGAGCGCCGCACAGGTCTCTATTATTCGCCACCGGCATCACGAGAAACGAACTTGACAAGCCCATGATCGGCATTGCCACAAGCTTCACTGATCTGATCCCGGGCCACATCGGCATGCGTGACCTGGAGCGTTTCATCGAGAAGGGCGTGCATGCGGGAGGAGGGTGGCCGCTCTTTTTCGGCCTGCCCGGGATCTGCGACGGCATTGCCATGGGACATGCGGGCATGCATTATTCCCTCCCGTCGCGCGAGCTGATTGCCGACATCGTCGAGTCTATTGCCATGGCGCATGCCTTCGACGGCCTAGTGCTCCTGACGAACTGCGACAAGATAACCCCAGGCATGCTCATGGCAGCGGGGAGGCTCGATATTCCCACGATCGTGGTCACCGCGGGTCCTATGTTGTCAGGACGCTTGCACGGCCGCAGGCTCTCTCTGGTGAACGACACCTTTGAGGCCGTCGGGAAGTACAAAAAGGGGTTGATCAGCGCCGAAGAGCTCGGGCAGCTCGAAATGTGCGCCTGTCCGGGCGCCGGTTCATGCCAGGGCATGTATACGGCCAATACCATGGCCTGTGTGACCGAAGCGCTCGGTATGAGTCTTCCCTACTGCGCAACGGCCCTTGCCGTCTCCTCGGAAAAACGGCGGATCGCGTTCGAGAGCGGGAAAAGGGTCATTGATCTGGTAAAAAAGAACGTCACTCCCCGGAAAATCATGACAGCGAAGGCGTTTGAGAACGCCATCCGGGTCGATATGGCGCTCGGGGGCTCGACGAACACGGTCCTCCATATTCCCGCGATTGCCCATGAAGCCGGGCTTCGCCTTCCGCTCGATCTCTTTGACAAACTGAGCAGAACGACCCCCCACCTCGCGGACATGCTTCCCGGGGGAAAGCATTATCTTGAAGACCTGCACCACGCCGGTGGAATTCCCGGCGTGCTGAAACGGCTAAAGGGAAAGCTCAACAATGTGCCGACGGTTTCGGGGAACACCGTTTTTGAGATCGAAGACCGCGCGGAAATTACGGATGAGGATGTTATTCGTCCACTGAACAAGGCCCATCACCAGGAGGGCGGCATCGCGATTCTGAGAGGGAATCTTGCTCCCGACGGCGCGGTGGTGAAGCAATCTGCGGTGAGCAAGGGCATGATGAAGTTTACGGGAACGGCGAAAACGTTCGATTCCGAAGAGACCGCCATGAAGGCGATCATGGGCGGCAAGATCAAACCAGGCAATGTCGTCGTCGTCCGGTATGAAGGGCCCAAGGGCGGCCCGGGCATGCGGGAAATGCTCTCGCCCACTTCGGCGATATCCGGCATGGGGCTTGGTGATTCCGTTGTGCTCCTGACAGACGGAAGGTTTTCGGGCGGGACGCGGGGCCCCTGCATCGGCCATATCTCGCCGGAAGCCGCTGAAGGAGGCCCCATTGCCGTCGTTAGAGACGGCGACAAGATCATTCTCGACATCCCCCACAGGAAACTCGAACTCAAGCTTTCCGATGCTGATATCAAGAAGCGGTTAGCGAGGTGGGAACCGCGGGAACCGAAGATCAAGAATGGCTGGCTCGCACGGTATGCGAAGGTAG
>JBLMWN010000320.1:0-5765 GCA_050257255.1 Betaproteobacteria bacterium
CAGGAAAGCGCGCTCGTGATGAACCCTCCCAGGAGCGGTCCCACAACGCTCGAAATCGCAAAGACCGCGCCGAACAGGCCCTGAAAGCGGCCGCGCTCCCGGGGAGCAACGAGATCGGCTATGGTGGTCTGCGCGAGCACCATGAGGCCGCCCGCGCCCAGCCCCTGGACGCCGCGAAAGACCACAAGCTCGATCATGGAGCGCGACAGGCCGCAGAGGCAGGAGCCGGCGAGAAAGATAACGATGGCAACGACGAAGAGCGGCTTCCTGCCGTACATGTCCGAGAGCTTCCCGTACAGCGGCGTGGTCGCGGTCGAGGTCACGAGAAAGGAAGTGACGACCCACGACAGATGATGGAGCCCTCCGAGGTCGCTTACGATCTGCGGCAGGGCCACGGCCACGATGTTCTGGTCCAAAGAAGCCAGGGCCAGGGCGAGCATCAGGCCGGCGAAGACGATGCGGACCTCGCGCGGCGAGGGCGGCGTCATTTCGTGCATTTCGGAAGACATGAGGAGGGATTATAGATGCTGAGGGATTTTTGTCAAGAGATAATCAGGCACGCTCATTCGCGCGGGCCGTCCTTTTTCTTCCGGTGATTTGCGGCATACAACGCGATGACGGCCTGCTGGGATATTGCATGAAATGCTTATTGTTCCTTAATTTTGTACTTCTTGAGCTTATACCTGAGCACCCGCTCGCTGATGCCGAGTTTTTCTGCGGCACGGGTCTGGATGCCGCCCGATTCTTTGAGCGCTTCAAGAATGAGGCCTCGCTCTACGGTGTCGAGCGTCTCATTCAGCGAGCCTTTCAATTCTTGAGCAGGAAATTTATCATCGCCCGCAGCCGTGTGAATATGGATAGGAAGGTCTGCGACGGTAATAATTCCTCTTTTTGAAAGCACGACGGCTCGCTCAATGATGTTCTCCAGCTCACGCACATTGCCGGGATAGTTATAGCGCATGAGCAGGTCCCTGGCTTCGGCAGAAATGCCGGTGATATGTTTGTTGTTCTCGTCCCCGTACTTTTTGATGAAAAAGTCCATCAGCCCGGGGATATCCTCTTTCCGTTCGCGGAGGGGCGGGATGACCACGGACACGACGTTCAGCCGGTAGTAGAGATCTTCCCGGAACGCGCCTTCTTTGATCGCTTTTTCTATATCGCGATTTGTTGCGGCGATGACCCGCACATCGCTCTTGATGGTCACGTTACCGCCCACGCGCTCGAACTCCCGCTCCTGGAGCACGCGGAGAAGTTTTACCTGCATGCCCGGCGTCAGCTCGCCGATTTCATCGAGGAACAGCGTCCCCTTGTCCGCGGCCTCGAACCTTCCGATCCTCCGCGCCGCGGCGCCGGTGAAGGCCCCCTTCTCATGGCCGAACAGCTCGCTTTCGAGCAGTGTCTCGGGGAGTGCGGCGCAGTTGACCTTGACGAGCGGAAAATCTGCGCGAGGGCTTTGGTAGTGTATGGCTTTTGCCACCAGTTCTTTTCCCGTTCCGCTCTCGCCCCGGAGTAAGATTGTTGCATTGCTTGAAGCGACTCTCCCGGCGAGGTTCAGCGCTTCCTCCATGGCATGGCTGGTGCTCACGATCTCGTCGAACTTGTACCGTTCTCTCAGGCGCTCTTTGAGTTCGGTATTTTCGCGGATCAGGTTCTGGCGTTCGGAGACGCGTTCAATGAGTACGACGAGTTGATCCAGGTCGATCGGTTTTGGGAGGTAGTCATAGGCCCCGGCCTTGATTGCTTTGACTGCGGTTTCTATTGTTCCGAAAGCGGTCATGATGATAACAGCCATATCGGGGTTGATCTTGCGCGCCTCGTCCGAAGTCCGGAGGGCGTCCACACCGGGAATGTTGCAGTCCGTGAGGAATACGTCGTACCGGTCGCGCCTGATGGCATCAACGGCATCCTGCATGGTTCCCACGGCCAGAACATCATACCCTTTCTGGAGAAGATACTGCTCTATTCGACGGCGTTCGACCGCCTCGTCGTCCATGATAATGATGCGTGCTTCCAGCATGTTCTTTCCACTTTCTCCTGTGAAAATACTCTGTCAAATGCTCTTTACCATGCTCCGGCATCATACGCTCAACGCATGACGCAGAGCGCATAGTATCTACCTTCTGCTCTGAGCTCTCTGCCTTACGCTCGATTTTTTGTACAGGTCAATCACGATCCCTTCCCTCAAGCCCCAATCGCTCACAAGCATCGACGTATAGCCGAAATGCTCCATGATCTCCTGCGTGACCAGGGCGCCGGCAAAGATAATGTCTTCGCGGCCCGGTTCCAGCCCGCGGATGAATCTCCGTTCTTCGAGCGTCATTCGGCTGAGTTTCCCGACGATATTGTCAACGGCTTCACGGGTCAGGATTGACCGGTTGATTCTTTCCGAGTCATACTGTGCAAGCCCCTGATCCATAGCGGCAAGGGTCGTGATCGTGCCGGCAGTACCGACAAAGACACTTGACGAGGCCGGCTGCATCTCACGGCCTTTCTTCGCGAGTTCATCTCTGATTGCGGACCGCAGCACGGTGACATCCTTTTTGAACGGGGGATCACTTTTGATGAACCGTTCAGTAAGGTAAACCGCGCCCAGCGGCAAGCTCTCAATCACCGGCTCTCTGTCCGGGCGGGTAATGATGACCTCCGTGCTGCCCCCGCCGATGTCTATGACAAGAGAATTCTCAAGAGGATCGCTGCGTTTACTACCCATCGTCTTCAGAGAGTGTGCAACCCCCAAGAGCGTCAAGCGCGCCTCTTCTTCGCCGGTGATCACACGGATATCCAGGCCGGTTTTCCCTTTAACGTTCTTGATGAATTCACGCGAATTTGACGCATTCCGAAGCGCGCTCGTGCCGATTGCCGCCGTGTGTTGCGCCGCATGCCGCCGGATGCTGTCGGCAAAATCGGAAAGGACTGCCAGGGAGCGCTTCGCGGCTTCGCGGTCAAGCGTTCCCGTACGGTCAAGACCCTGTCCCAGACGGGTGATTCTTCGGTCGGAGTGGATTTCCCGGAATGAAGCAGAACCGGTTTCGGCAATGAGCAGACGGAGCGTATTCGTACCGATATCGATCCCGGCAAGGATCATAACAGGAGGAGGTCCTTGAGCCTTTCACTGTAGGCTTTTACGCGCATAGCGAGCAGTTTCGCGATCGACATGAGGACCCGGGACGCCGTGCGGGGATCCAGGTCGAGAAGGGCATGAAAATCTTTGCGGGTAAGCAGGAGGAGATCGACGGATGTCTCGGCACGCGCACTTACCAGTCTGACGTCCTCCTGGATAAGCGCAAGCTCGCCGAAAAATTCTCCCGGCCCGAGGAGCAGGAGGCCCATTTCATCTCCCTCTCCTGCCATCATGGTAACCCTGACCAAACCGCTTTTTATTATATAGAGCGCCTCGGCAGGCATTTTTTCCATGAAAATGGTGGCATTCGGTTTAATCTGGCGTTCCTGAAACAACCCCAGAACCAATTCTATCTCTTCGTTGTTGCTGCCCTTGAAAAGAACCGTTTTCTGTAAAAGCTCCAGGTTGGTCATAATTGTCCCGACAGTGCGCGTTTGGAGGCCGTACTTCCTGCTACGCATTATAGGTTTGCCTATTTTATTTGTCAAGGAACATTGAACAGATTGCCGGCGGTCGTGAGCAGGAACGCGGTCTTAGACGGTTCGCTGCTTCATAAGCTCCACGATGGAGCTCATGATGCGTCTGGCGATTTGGGATTTCGGCATGGTAGGCAATTCCTGTCTTCTTCCCGAGCGGTCAAAAATCACCACGGAGTTGGTATCGACGCCGAACCCTGAGCCGCTCTTGAGCAGATCATTCACAACGATCATATCGATGTTTTTGTCCTTCAGCTTCTTCAGTGCGTTCTTTTCGATATCGTCGGTTTCTGCGGCAAAACCGATGAGCACCTGCTTTCTTCTGGATTTGCCCAGTTCCTTCAAAATGTCGATAGTCCGCTCGAGCTGCAGGACCGCGGGTGCTTCCTCTTTCTTGATCTTGCGGTCCGACGTCTGGGAGGGCTTAAAATCGGAAACAGCGGCAGCCATGATGACGATGTCGCAATGCAGAAATTGCTCAAGAACAGCATTGTGCATTTCCTGAGCACTGCCGACGGAAATGACCTTCACTCCGGGTGGTGGAGCAAGCTGTGTCGGGCCTGATATAAGCAGAACATCGGCCCCCCGCTCCATCGCTGCCGCGGCAAGGGCATAGCCCATTTTCCCGGTTGAGGGATTACTGATAAAACGAACTGCATCGATGTGCTCGCGGGTCGGACCCGCGGTCACCAGCGCGGTCCGGCCTGTCAGATCTTTCGGCAGGAAGAGGGAGGAAAGTTCCCGAATGATGAGGTCCGGATCTGCAAGCCTCCCCTGACCGGTCACTCCGCAGGCGAGACTCCCTGTCTCGGGTTCGATGAATCGGACCTCCAGTTTCTTGAGGACCGAGATGTTTCTTTGCAGAACAGGGTTGCGGTACATCCGGTCGTTCATGGCAGGCGCGATCACGAGGGGGCACTCGATCGCCATAAGCGCTGAGGTCAGGGCGTCATCGGCAATCCCCGAGGCTATCTTGCCGATGATGTTCGCCGTGGCCGGGGCAATAAGGGCGGCATCGAGACCATTCGTGATATCAATGTGTCCCATCGTTGTCCGTTCCCCGCTGTTGAACTCGTCACTCAGCACCGGCAGTCCGGAGAGCGTCTCGAACGTAAGACGGGAGACAAAATGCGTGGCGTGTTCGGTCATCGCCACGCGAACCTCGGCGCCGCGCTCCGTGAGTCTGCGAAGAAGATCGACGGCTTTGTATGCGGCGATACTGCCGGTTACCCCGAGCAGGAGCCGCTTTCCTGCGACTGCGTCACGCTGCTCCATGCCTCTATTCCTCGGTTTCTTCCTCTGCCGCCTCTTCGGTATCCGGGCCTGCGCCCTCTTCTCCCGGTTCTTCTCCGGCTACTTCTTCAGCGCCCTCGTCCTCCTGCGTCTCGGACAGATAGGCGCTGAGTTCCTTGCGGATTTCTTCCTCTTTCGCGGAAAGCTGCTCTTCCAGCTTGGCCTGTTCCTCCTGCTTGCGGAACTCTTCCTTGGCTTTCTTCGCCTCTTCACCGACAAGGATCTTGAAGCTGTGCGCGACGGCTTCTTCCAGGGCGACCGTCGTATCCTTGATGGACCGGGACATCACCTGCGGCGGGGCACCGGCGGATAGCTGCCGCACCCGCTGTGATGCGATGTGCACCAGGCGAAACTTCGTGTCTGAAATCTTGTCGTTCATCTCAATGGGGAGCGAAATCAGGTCTTCAGCTGCTTTTTGCATAGTCCACCTCCTTGCTCAGTAATCACGTTATCAGTCAGAACATCCCTTCGATCCATTCCCTGTCAGCTATCCGGGTTCGGCACCGTTCGGCGACCACAATTGAACGAAGCTCGGCGAGCGCCCGCTCAAAATCCCGGTTGACGACGATATAGTCATACATCCCGTAATCCTTGATTTCTTCACGCGCCCTGCGCATCCTTCTCCTGATCTCCTCGTCCTGGTCGGACTTGCGGTTCCGGAGTCGTTCTTCGAGGATATCAAGCGACGGCGGCATAATGAATATGAATACCGCCGTGTCAAATTTCTTTTTGATTTGTTTCGCGCCCTGCGTGTCGATGTCCAGGATGATATCGACGCCCTTCGAGATCATGTTGTCGAGAACGCGCCGCGATGTCCCGTAGAGATTGGAATGAACTTCCGCCCACTCGGCAAAATCCCCTGCGCTGATCATGTC
>JBLMWN010000321.1:0-5463 GCA_050257255.1 Betaproteobacteria bacterium
TTGGAGTAAAGACTGATGCTTTTGCCTTTCCCCTGCGCCCTGCATCCCGTGAACAGGTTTGCGCACAAGCATGCGACGACAGATATAATGTAATTGAACAACAACAAAGTCAGGCAGACGCGGCCGAGCCCGCAGGCTTGGCGAGGGGAAGCGCTGCGTCCCGCCTGACAAGGTTGGATACTTGAACCAGCAGTGCATACCTGCGCGGACCTGAGAACCGGCGATGCAGAAAAAACAAAACTAATTTATAATTTATAAGATAGGAGCTGGAAATGGGCCTCATCGATAAACTGGACAGGAAGCTGCGGCGCTTCGCCATACGCAATATTACGCTCTATATCATCATCGGGCAGGTGCTCTTCTTCATCTTCGTTCTATCCGGAAGGTTCATTCTCGACCGGGTCGTACTCGTCCCGGATCGCGTTCTCGCGGGAGAATGGTGGCGGCTCATCACCTTCCTCTTCATCCCGCCGCTGACCAACCCGATCTTCGCGTTTTTCGCCTGGTACCTGTTCTACCTCATGGGGAGCGCTCTTGAAGGGCATTGGGGGGCGTTCCGGTATAATCTCTTTTTGCTGATCGGGTATCTCGTGACCGTCGCGGTGACGTTCCTCTTCCCCTTCTCCGCAGCCACGAATATTTTCATCGGCGGCTCAGTGTTCCTGGCCTTTGCGTACCTGTACCCGGACTTTCAGCTGTATATCTTTTTCGTCTTGCCCGTGAAGATCAAGTGGCTGGCACTCCTCACGTGGATCGGCTATGCCTATGAGATGCTCGTCGGGTCCTGGCATACGCGCATCCTGGTGCTCGCGTCGATCAGCAATTTCTTTCTGTTCTTCGGAAGGGACATCGTCTGGAGAATGAAAACCGGCAACCGCGGCATGATCGCACAGGCGCGGCAAATCGCCGGTAAGAAAGAGCCTTTTCACAAGTGCGCAGTATGCGGCATCACCGATATTTCCCATCCCCAGATGGAGTTTCGGTACTGCTCCGACTGCGGTGGCCTCGGATACTGCAAGGACCACATCTTCAATCACGAACACCGGAAGAAATCCTAGATCGTTCGTAAAGTGTGTGAAAACAGAACAGCCTGCGGCTTCTTACGCGTTCGCTCGACTGTGGGTTTAGGGCGCAATCTCAAGGGAGGACGCCTCTCCTACGGTAATCACTGGGTCAAGCTGCGTTCGTGTATACAAGCCCCTTCCCTGTTGCCTAATGCGACGTGAGAGGCGGCATGAAGGTGACCTACTGTGTCAATTCAGGATTGAACACGCCCCTGAAAAATGCAATAACTTCCGGAGAGACCTCTAACAGCCTCATCTTCTTGTCTTTCCAGTCCTTGGCGCACCACTGACCTGTCTTAATGTAGTTTTCAGAACCACTTCCGCTGGAGAGTATTTCCTGCCCGATGTAGGCGAACTCCTCCACTCCCTTTTCCGCCGACCGGTACCTTTCCCCGTATTGCATATTCTTCCAGCTCTCGTCCTGAGGCACATCGCTTAACGTTCGATAATTGTACAACTCATGCCATACAATATATTTCGTCCTATTGCTCGCGAGTGTATCAGGCCCTCTGTCTTTCGTCGTGTCAGCATGAACCACGCCATTCGGAGACGGTATGCCATACCGCGGGTCGATATACCATCGCGCAACCGCCTCGTAAAACAAACGACCATCAATTCCCTGGTGGACTTGGAGTATGTGCAGGAATTCGTGTATCAACAAATCCGTTTTGAAGCGATGCATGAATACGGGATCCTCCGGCTTCATTCCCCTCTGTTCATAAATCGCCCTGTACGGTGATTGAAGCACCACATTGTCCCAGTCCGGACTGACTCCAATGTAGCCTTTTGTAGGATACGCCTTCGCCGTATTCGCCGAGGAATCCAACACTATCGGCACTGATGTCAGAAAGGGTCTCAGTAATGGGTCGAACACCTCAAACACACTCCTCAATACACTGGCGTTGCGTTCTCGCGATATAGACACTGCCTTTCTATTGAAAAATCCTGTGGGCAAAAACGAGAAGGGAGTCTCCACTAGCCGGCTGACCCAGTAAGAGCCAGGTCCCGCGATAACGCTATTCCGGTCGCGTGATACGCTTTCGTTCATGTACAAGTATGCAAGTGTCCCGCCAGCAAGAAGGAACAACGCAACGAAGACTGCATTTCTTATCCCTTGAGGTTTACTGGTCCTCATGTCTATCCTAGTCCTCATGTCTATCCTTCCGTCAATGGTGAAGCGTGGACATCGCGAGACAGCCTTCTCGACTGATGCTTGCTCCGACATAAGTGCAATCCCGGCGGCAAGCGGAGACTGCCTAACCTCTCGCACAAATCGCTCGGGGAGAACGCGCTAGCTAACCGGCGCGCCGCCGAATGGCGGCGAGTCCGCGTTGAGCGACGGGTTAGGCTCACACATTCTCTCTCACCCGCCGGAACAGGCCTGGATAGTCGAGCACAATTCCGTATTCGTCCACGGGAAGTTCCTCCTGGAAGCCACTGCCGTCGAGGTTCTCGAAGAGGTAGAGCCGGTCGGCCAGGCGCGTATAGGCCTGCGGTTGTACATGAAGAGACAACTCGGGTGCGGAAATCCAGGTCATGCGAAACTCCCGCAGCTCACCAACAGTCATCGGCTCGCGGTTAATCGGAAAGCTGTTGGTGAAAGGAGTTGGCCATATATCGACGTCCACGCAGCCATCGAGTTCCTCAATGACCCGGCCATCGCCGTGTTGCCAGTGACCATGGCCGTCCGTTTGAACACTCAGCGAACGGGTAAAGCGCTCAGTCGCAACGACCAAGTCGGCTTGGCGCAGCCGCCACGATTCTTCCCAAGTAAGGTGATAGGTGAGCCGGAACGGGCCGAGTTCCTCGTCGAACGCGAGGATGATGCTGTCAGCCAGATACTCTGACAGGAGCAGATGCTCCAGTCCCACGCCTTCATGATCCTTGTTCCAGATCGGCGTCCAACAGATCGTGCGACACCCGGCATTAGCCATCGATACTCCTTCCGTGTTACTGCCTAACGCGGAGGCGAGATGCGCGCCTTTTGCGCGTCGGTCTCGACCTCGTCGTTAGTTCACTTGTCAGGTTTCCTCCTGCTGCTGCTTTTTCTTCTTCTATTCGGCTTAGCTACCAATTTTGTTATTACATCGCAATTAAAACACTTTCTATTGTGAATTGAAATTAGGCCGCCGCACTTCGGACAACGGTGTTTTTTGTATTGTTCTTCGATAAATTTGCCCACTCCCATTTTCTCAATATACTCCAAATTGTCCTTCATGCTCGTTTCATAGTTCTTTCTATATCTATCGTCAATACGACTGATTTGCTTGCAGGGATAATAGTCGCACTCAAAACAAAAGGCAGCATTGCCTCTTGATGCGTGATTAATTCCTTTGCATTTCTCAAATAGATATGTGCATCTCTCTTTTCGTGGTCGGCAGCCGATGCATTGACTTCGTTTCAGATTATAAACATAAGCAAGATATCGACTGCAAATGGCACAATTCATACCGCACGGTGCGATAAGTTCCTCAGAAATCGGATTTGATCTTTTCATCTTCATGCTTAACGCCTAAAGCTAGCCGAATGGTTAGAAGCATCGTCGGGTTTCAATTCGTTCTACCCGGCCTACCGACTGCATTTTTCTGAGCACGCTGCCGTTTTCTTGCCGTGTCATGAGCGCTTGGCGGGCACGATGTTCTGGTTCATGCGAAAGATGTTATCGGGATCAAAGCGATTTTTGAGGGCGACCAGGCGTTCGTATTTTACATCGCCATAGGCTTGCCGCACCCGCTCTTGTCCCTCGTCCATGAGGAAGTTCATGTATACGCCGTAGTGATACGGCTTCAACCGGTCGAAGAGAGTACGCGCCCATCTCGTCTCCTGCTCCCCGATGTCCTCGTTGGGCAACCAGACTCCGTTAATGTTAATGTTGTGGGCAGCTGAACGATGCGAATACGCGGTGTCGTTCTCACCGACTCTCGCTATGGCGCCTCCGAGCTGAAAGATGATCGTATATGAGCGAGGCGACCGCATAGCCAGAGAATGCTCGGTGATGATGTCGATCATCTGCTCATTGAGCTCCGCCACGTCGGTCGACTTCCAGTAGTAATGCCAGCCGTGCGGCACCGCCTTGTCGTTTGCGGCCTGGTTGGCTACGTACGTCTTGGGCCCCATGAGATCGAACAACGGCTTGCCATACGCGCGCAGCGGTGCAAGCACGCGCTCTCCATCTCCAATCCTTCCCGCCCACACCGCCCCGATCTGAAGCACCTTCCGGCCGTGAAACTTCTCCGGGAAGATCGGGAACGGCGGAAGCGTGCGGTACTGCACGATCATCGTGAGCTCGTCAGGCGCTTCCCCGGCGAAATCTCTGTAGAAACGCATGACTTCAGCCGCATCCTCCATGGCCCAAACCACGGGCCCAGCGAGCACGGTTGGACCAACTTCATGCATCGCAAACTCGAGGCTGGTCACGATGCCGAAGTTGCCTCCTCCCCCGCGCAAACCCCACAGTAGTTCAGCATCGTCCGGGTCGCTCGCACGTACGAGCCTGCCTTCCGCGGTGACGACATCGGCAGCCGTCAAGTTATCAGCCGAGGTCCCGTACTTCCGCATGAGCCATCCGATTCCGCCGCCGAGGGTCAAGCCGGCCACCCCCGTATGGGTGATAATCCCTCCCGTCGTTGCGAGACCGAACGCTTGCGACTCATGGTCGAACTCTCCCCAGAGGACGCCGGGCTCCGCCCACGCCCGTCGTAAGTATGGGGCAACGCGCACGCTCTTCATCGGAGTCAGATCAATCATGATGCCGTCGTCGTTGACGGCATGCCCGGCGACGCCGTGCCCGCCACCGCGAACCGAGATGAGAAGACTTCTTTCTCGCGCGAATCGCACTGCAGCGATGACGTCTGCCGATCCGGTGCACTGTGCGATAAGCTTGGGCTTTCGGTCGATGGCCCCATTCCATATGGCCCTCGCCGCGTCGAATCCCATATCGTCGCTTGTCAGAACTCGCCCCCGAAACCCTGAAATTTGCTTGGCTGCCGCCCCCGTCATGTGGCCATCCCCGGCGAGTAAAAGAAATGGGCTCGGTTGCTTAGCGTCCTCTGAATTTTTACCATAGCTTCCTTTAAAGTTTAACGCTCGCGTGGAGGCGCGTTTTTTGCGACCCTCTCGACGCGTTTGTTGGGTGTATTTCGGCTCATTTTTTTTTGAGCTGTTTCATCGCTGTCTTGACAAACTGTCCGAATTTTTTGTCCTTTCTGCGTTTCTCAACGTAGGACAGTTCATTGTATTCAGATTCTTTCATCAACTTCAAATAGCTCTGGTATCGATCCTCACGCAATGTTCCTTTTTTAATTGCGCTTAGGAGTGCGCAGCCGATTTCCTGAGTATGAGTGCAATTCGCGAAACGGCACCCTTTTGAAAGGTCCCAAATGTCAGCAAAGCTTTCCTC
>JBLMWN010000322.1:0-3115 GCA_050257255.1 Betaproteobacteria bacterium
TGAACTTGAGCATTGGACCTTGAATGAGGTCCGGGAGCGGTTGATCGAAAAAATGCGGGAAGAAAAACTCCTCTTCATGCAACTCATGGACGAGACCTACCGCGCCAGCCAGGAAGTTCAAGGGAGGGAAAGCGAAAAGGTCTATATTGAGGGAGCTTCTCATATTCTTGAGACACCGGAGTTCGCAAACGTTGAGAAGATGAGGGCGCTGTTCAAGGCTTTCGAGGACAAGTACAAATTGCTTAAGCTTCTCGAGAGGAGCGTTGCGGCGCAGGGGATCAAGGTCTTCATCGGATCAGAAAATCCTTTTTTCGAGATGCAGGAATGCAGCATGGTCGTGAGCAGCTATAAGGCCGGTGCGAACGTTGTAGGCACGCTCGGGGTGATCGGTCCCACGAGAATGCAGTATAAACAGGTCATCCAGGTAGTAGATTATACGTCGAAGCTGCTTACGAAGCTCTTAGGCGAACGGTTTCAGAGGGGCATAGAATGATGAGCAACGAATTTGATGATGTAAAAGAAGAGGACATAGAGGTCGTCCCGCCTGATACCGATGAGGAACCAACCGCTGTGGCGGAATCTCCGGCTGCTGTCGAGAAACTTTCGCAGGCACTTGATCAGAAGACGAAAGAAGCGGCAGAGGCGAATGACAAATATCTCCGTACCTATGCTGATTTTGAAAATTACCGAAAGCGGATGCAGCGTGACCTCGCCGATTTTCGCAAGTACGCCAACGAACAGCTGGCGCTGGAACTTCTAAGCGTCGTTGACCATTTGGGGCTGGCGCTCAAGCATGCCGCCGAAGCGGGAGAATCGAATGAAGGGCTTCGGCAGGGCGTGGAACTGGTGTACAAACAGTTCCGCGACATCCTGGAAAAATTCGGCATCAAGCCGTTCAACGCGGAAGGCGAGCCCTTTGATCCGGTAAAGCACGATGCTGTATTGCAGGTAACTACGTCGGATGCGCCTGAGAATACCGTTGTGCAGGTGTTCCAGGACGGCTACTTTTATTACGACAAGGTTCTTCGCCACGCGAAGGTCGGGGTTGCGAAAAAGCCGGCGGCTGCGGAGCCTGCTGAAGGGGCAGAAAAAAAAGAAAAATGTGATTGACTAAAACATGACTATACCATTTAAAACCGGCGATCAATACAGACAAGCGCTAAACGTTCCGTATCGGGCGCTCATCTGTCGTAGATTATCCCTGGTTGATAAATGTCTTGAAGGAGGCTTTGTATGGCAAAAGTAATAGGTATTGATTTGGGTACTACCAACTCCTGCGTCGCCGTTATGGAAGGCGGGGAACCTGTAGTGATCGCAAATTCCGAGGGAAGCAGGACAACGCCGTCCGTGGTGGCTATTACTGACAGCGGTGAACGGCTCGTGGGCCAGATTGCAAAACGACAGTCCATCACGAACCCGGACAACACGATTTTCTCAATCAAGCGTCTCATCGGTCGGAAGTACGATTCTGCGGAGGTGCGGGAGGCTATGAAGCACCTTCCCTACAAAATCGCAAAAGCGGCCAATGGTGATGCTCACGTTGAGGTCAGGGGCAAGGTCTACAGCCCGGCTGAGATCTCGGCCATGATTCTTCAAAAGATGAAGCAGACGGCCGAAGATTACCTGGGGGAAAAAGTGACCGATGCGGTTATCACCGTGCCGGCCTACTTTAACGACAGCCAGCGCCAGGCTACCAAGGATGCAGGAAGGATCGCGGGCCTGAATGTGCTGCGCATCATCAATGAGCCTACCGCTGCGTCACTGGCCTACGGTCTGGACAAGAAGAAAGACGAGACCATCGCGGTTTATGACTTGGGCGGCGGCACCTTCGATATCTCCATCCTGGAGCTGGGCGAAGGCGTGTTTGAAGTCAAGTCCACGAACGGCGACACGTTCCTGGGCGGCGACGATTTCGACGATCGCGTCATCAAGTGGCTTGCTGATTCATTCCTCAGGGATCAGGGCATTGATCTGAAGAAAGACAAGATGGCGCTGCAGCGGCTCAAGGAGGCAGCGGAGAAGGCAAAGATCGAGCTTTCCACGGTCATGGAAACGGAGATCAACCTGCCCTTTATTACTGCCGATGCCAGCGGACCCAAGCATCTCCTGTACAAACTTTCGCGGGCCAAGTACGAACAGCTTGTCGATGATCTTGTCGCCAAGAGCATTGAGCCGGTGAAAAAGGCCCTCAGCGACGCCGGCAAGAGCGTTGAACAGATCAACGAGGCGGTCCTTGTGGGCGGTATGACGCGCATGCCAAAAGTGATTGCAACAGTGAAGGAGTTCTTCAAGAAGGAACCGCATCGAGGCGTGAACCCCGATGAAGTGGTGGCAATCGGCGCGGCGATCCAGGGCGCCGTACTCACCGGCCAAGTGAAGGACGTTCTGCTTCTTGACGTGACCCCGTTGTCCTTGGGCATTGAGACCCTGGGCGGTGTGACGACGCGCCTCATCGAGCGGAACACGACGATCCCGACGAAAAAGAGTCAAGTTTTTTCGACGGCATCGGACAACCAGACAGCAGTCTCCATCCATGTGCTCCAGGGCGAACGCGAGATGGCCGGGGACAATAAAACGCTCGGTCGCTTCGAACTCGTCGGTATTCCGCCGGCGCCGCGCGGCATTCCGCAGGTCGAGGTGACCTTTGATATCGACGCGAACGGAATCGTGCACGTGACGGCGAAGGATCTCGGCACGGGCAGAGAGCAGTCCATCAAGATCACGGCCTCGAGCGGCATGACCAAAGAGGAGATTGAGAAGGCCGTGAAGGAGGCCGAGGCGCATTCTGCCGAGGACAGGAAGAAGAAAGAACTGGCCGAGGCGCGGAACGAGGTGGATACACTTATCTATTCTGTTGAAAAATCGGTCGCCGAATACGGCTCCAAGCTGACCGATGCCGAGCGTGCCGATATTCAAAAGGCACTTGAGCAGGCGAGGAGTGTGAAAGACGGAAACGATGTTGACGCCATCAAGAAGGCGGTAGCCGATTTGTCCAAGGCATCCCATAAGCTTGCCGAAGAAGTTTATTCAAAGATGGGCAGCGGCCAGGGTGCGGCGGAAAGCTCCGGCGGTACAGCGGGAGGCGACGGCAGCAAACCCGGAGAAAAGGTCGTCG
>JBLMWN010000323.1:0-3395 GCA_050257255.1 Betaproteobacteria bacterium
GCATTCGTGAGAGAGGCAGCAAGGGCCGCACGCGCCGCGGGCATTGAGCTGGTGGATAAGCGGGTACGCGACCCCCGTAAAATACCGGGTCTTCTGGATGAGATGTCCGACAAGATAGATATCTTCTGGATGGTGCCTGATTCGACCGTAGTTACCGCCGAAACGGTCGATTATCTGCTTCGTTTTTCCTTTGACCACAACGTGCCGGTGTTCTCCTTTTCCAAAAAATATGTCGAGATGGGGGCTGTCGCGGCACTTGACGTGGACCCCTATGATATGGGGGTCCAGGCTGCCGAAATCGTCAACGCTTCATTAACGAACGGGAATAGCGCGGTTCGAGAATTTGCGCGCACTTCACACCTTACGATAAACAAGAACGTGGCGGCGAAGATGGGCCTCGCGATCAGGGATGAAATAAACAAGAAGGTGAAAAAAGGTGAGTAGAAAAATTCGGATAGCCTTAAGGGAAAGCTTCGGCCTCAAGGTGCTGTTATCTTTCATCGTCGTCATTATTATCGTGTTATCGATGGTAACGCTGTTCGCCGTCGTCCATGAGAGTGAAAGAGAAAGAGAAGGCCTGAGGCAGCGCGGGGAAGTGCTTACAGAGCTCCTTGCGCACAATTCTGTCGTGGGGATTTTTGCGGAAAACGAAGAATTGTTGAAGAATGCGGCCGAAGGCATCATAGACATGGCGAATGTCGTCGCGGTGACGATTTACAATTCCGGATATAAAGCACTTTATGCAAGGACCAAGACATCATACGAGAAGGACGCCTTCCCGCTCAATAAAAACTCAGCACACGACTTGAGAGCCGACCGGCCGCCGAACATCACAGAAACAGGACGCGCCGTTGAATTTTTAAGGCCTGTCGTGATCAGGTCCGCTTCACGCCCGGATGAGTCGCTTTATTTCGGCGACACGGCCGGGGGGAAGGCGGACAAGGTGATAGGATATGTGAGAATCATCTTGAGCAAGGATTCTTATCATAAAGAGATCGTCGCCATTGTGGCACGAAATGCCGTCATCATGCTGATCTTCATTTTCTCAAGCAGCGTCATTGTCTATCTCGCGGTAAAAAAAGTCACCCGACCGCTCGAAAAGCTGACCCAAAGCGTGAACGCCCTCGAAAAAGGACTGCCCGTCGAACCGGTGCCGGTTGAGTCCGGGGATGAGATCGGAAACCTCGCGTCGGCCTTCAATGCCATGGTCGTCGCGCGCGGGCAGGCCGAGGAATCGCTGCGGCAAAGCGAACAACGCTTCAGGCTGATTGCGGAAACTATTTCCGAAGTTTTTTGGATGAGCGATGTCGACATGAAGGAGGTATTCTACATCAGCCCGGAGTATGAACGCGTGTGGGGGCGTTCCCGGGAGAGCCTGTACGAAAACCCCTTGTCCTTCCTCGATGCCGTCCACCAGGAAGACCGGGACCGACTGCTGACCACCCTTGAACGTAAAACACTCGGGCAGCCGTTCGAATGTGAATACCGGATCATGCGGCCCGACGGGTCCATCCGACTCATCTGGGACCGTGGATATCCCGTACGGGACGAGGCGGGACGGGTTACCCGCTATGTCGGCGTCGCCCAGGACATCACTGAGCGCAAGGGCATGGAAGAGAAAATCCACGTCTATCAACGGGAACTACGCGCTGCGGCATTGGAAATGTCGTCGATCGAATCGAGGGCCGAAGAACGGGAACGGCATCTCATCGCCGCCGACCTGCACGACTTTGTCGGTCAAAACCTGGTGGCAACGCAATTCAAGCTGGCGGCACTGCGGAAAAGCAGCTCTTCTCCGGAATTCATAAGGGAACTGGAAGATATCCGCGAACTTATCGGGCAGACCATCCAGTTTACGAGATCGTTAACGGTCGAGCTCTGCCCTCCCGTCCTGGTTGAGATCGGCTTTGAAGCCGCCGTGGAGTCGTTCGTCGAGGGAATTCAAAAGACACACGGAATACGGATCAGACTTCAGGATGACGGCCAACCCAAACAGACCGACGGCGACACGCGATACCTTCTCTTCAGGATAGTACGCGAACTGCTGATCAACATCGTCAAACACTCACAGGCGAGCAGCGCGAAGATTTGTCTTGCAAGAAACGACGATGTCCTGCATATTTCGGTCGAAGACGACGGCATCGGGTTCGACGCGGCCAATATGGTGGGAAGAAACGGAGGATTCGGGTTGTTCACGATCCGCGAGCGGCTGAAGCGGTTAGGAGGGCATTGCGAGATAGAATCCAGGCCCGGCTCCGGAACCAGGATAAGCCTCGCAGTGCCGCTCAAACAAAAAGTAGATACCACGAAGGGGATATGATGAGTATAAAGATTCTTCTTGCCGATGATCACAAAATGATGCGCGAGGGCCTTCGCGCTTTGATTGAGGAGCAGCCGGACATGGCCGTGATCGCGGAGGCGGAGGACGGCAGGTCCGCCGTGCAGCTTGCAGCCACACTGTCGCCCGACATTATTATCATGGACGTCTCCATGCCGCGCCTCAACGGAATAGAAGCCACGCGCAAGATCGTCGCCAAGCTCCCTCGTGCCAGGATTCTTGCGCTGTCGATGCATTACGACCGGAAAGTGGTGATGGAGATACTCAATGCGGGCGCGTCGGGATATCTCTTAAAAGATTGTGCGTTTGAGGAATTGGCGACCGCCATTCACGCCGTTGCCGATCACAGAACGTATCTCAGTCAACAGATCTCCGATGTCGTGATCAAAGAGTACGTCCATCGCCTGACGAATCCCTCATCGTCCGCGCTGCCCGTTCTCACCGCCAGAGAACGGGAAGTACTTCAGCTTCTGGCCGAAGGCAACTCCACAAGCGAAATTGCCTCACAGCTCGAGGTAAGCGCGAAGACGGTCGAAACCTACCGCAAGCACATCATGCTAAAATTGAATATTCACAGCATCGCAGGCCTCACCAAGTATGCCATCCGAGAAGGTCTGACCTCCCTCGAACGGTGACCCTCGTTCTACTTTATCCTAACCCGGACAAGCCGGAACCGAGAGGTCGAAGCTAAAAGGCGTCTCTCGCAAAGCCGCAAAGAACGCCAAGAAAACCTTTAAGTCTTGTTTTTTAAAACCCAAATGTTTCGGGCAGAAGTCGTGCATCGACAGCAAACCGATTTTACCGCGAGAACTTTTGAAACAAGACAAAAAGCGCCGGGCCACTAGATGCTGATGCGATGATGTTGCAATCATCGCATCCGGCATTGCCGTGGCGGCACCTCAGCCGTCCAACAAGAGAGCGCAATTTCTGCGCTTTCAACCTGCATGAAAAAACATGCCCTAAAAACACCTGAGAAAAGAATAAAATTTTCCTTGCTATTTTAAAATAGAGTGATATACTTTCTTTCGAACCACGCAACTACCTGCCCCGCGCAGTT
>JBLMWN010000324.1:0-4638 GCA_050257255.1 Betaproteobacteria bacterium
ACCTCCCCGCGACGGAATACACTTCCGAAATCCCCTCGAGCTCTGCGAGCTCTTCGGCTACCTCGTTAACACGGTCGCGTGATACGGTAAGCAATACAAGCGCTGTGACCATAAAGCCTCCTTTGATGACGCGTGTGAATGTTCGTGCTACGTGCTATTTTTGAATATGCCTGATATAACGCCTGGCCAGCAGCGCCGTTATAAAAAACGCGATACCTCCAGCAAGGGGAGTCCATGAAATTTCTCCGTTCAGGAGAGACTCCGGGATGGCCCATCCCAGCACAAATCCGATCCCTCCCAAAGCTCCGTACCGAACCCACGGGTCCTTGAACATCAGGTGTTCTCCTTCACCATTGTCTGTGAATGATTATACCAAAGAACGTCGTGCTGCGCTCTGTGCACGAGGTGTTATTCTTCAACGCACCGCGGATCAGGGGCTGCAAGATCGCCGTTGATGAAGAGGCCGTGAGCAGGGCAGCCGCCATGGCACTTGTCATGGAGTGCACAGGACTTCCTGGGGCAGACGTTCGCCATGTGTGCGCGAAAGAAGGCAAGCGCCCCATGACTCCAGATGAAGTCAAAGGAATCGGTCAGGATGTTGCCGAGCAGAAAGTCTTTTCTGCCGAAAAAAAGGTTGCAGGGATAGACCGATCCGTCAGGCATGACGCCCAGTTTTGCGGTCCCGGCCGGACACCGCACTTGCGCGAGCTCCGGATAATTCAGCTTGTCCGGGAGAAAGCCGGAGCAGTAAACCATGCCGACTTGCCCGGGATCGAATTTCTTTTCAACTTCTGTTTTGAACCGGTGAAAAGGCAAAGCAGCGTGAAGATCGTTCCTTCCCAGCGCGTCGCGGTAAATCAGATAGAATCGTTTCGGCCCTAGCGAAAGAATTTCCTTGATCATATCGCAATCCATACCGTGACTGAAGATTGTTTTGGCGATGGGCTTATGCTGTTGAACAAAACCGCGAACCTGGTCGAGTGTCTCCCGATCGTTGATCGAGATGCCGACGGCTACATGAGTTCCCGGACCCATGATTTCTTCGAGCACGGTCAGATTCGCGCCGTTTGAGCTGAGGTTGACGGAAAAACCGGCCCCAACTGCCTCCCGGATGAACCCGAGAATATCGGGGTGCATCGTCGGCTCGCCGCCGATGATATCAATGGTCTTTACCGATACCCGCGTAAGAACGTCTAGCATCACCCTGAAGTCGTTGAGGGACATGTCCGGCACAGCGGGCATGGATCGGTTGAAGCAGAAGTCGCATGAACGGTTGCACCGGAGCGTGGGGTAGAACTGTATGTAGTCGGGAGCGGTCCTCATGATTCCAAATGTCTTTTTTCACGGATGGACACGGATTCACACAGATAAAAATCCATGACTTTGCTTGCCGCAATAATGCGCAAAAAGCGCAAGTGAAGCTTTCTTTCAACGTGGCAATTTTTGTGTATTTTGTGCTTTTTTGCGGCCGAACCCTTTTTTAAAATTTAATGCATTCCCCGCAATTAGAAGCCTACACAGTAAAGACCCTCCCCTTCCTTTTGATAAAACCTTCGTCAATCAGGTTCACAATATTCTTCTTCACGCGCTCGGGGTCCATGCCCGTCTTCTTAACAATCTGCGCCGTACTGAGCGGTGATTCAGCCACAAGCGCCCTCAGGATCTTCCCTCTCACCTGCCGGTTCGAATTTTCAAAGGGGCTCTGTCGTGTATAGTGCGCGCTCTTCCGGTTGGGATTGACGTGTTTCTGCTTGAGCATGGTCCCGTAATCCATGAGCGCATTGTACCATTTTCTGGGATTTTCTGCGTCCAGCGTCTGCTCGATGAGCGGGATGATTTCATCATCGTGGACGCTCTCTCGGTCATGAAGGAACTCGTGGATGAAAACGCGCCGGATGTTCGTGTCCATGAACACGACCGGTCGATTGAAAGCAAATGCGGCGATTGCTCCGGCGGTATATTTTCCGATACCCGGAAGTTCGATGAGCTCTTTGGGATCGGACGGAAGTTTCCCCCGATGCGTTCCAATGACTTGTTGCGCAAGCGCCTTCAGCGCAAGCGCCCGTCGGTTGTAGCCCATTCCCTGCCAGACCCGGAGCAGCTTCGGAAGCGGTGCCTTGGCGAGTGAGGAAAAATCGGGGAACGCCGTGAGGAACTCCCGGTACTTCTCGGTCACCCGATCAACCTGTGTCTGCTGGAGCATGATCTCCGAGACCAGAACACGATAGTGGGTAGGACGTTTTCGCCAGGGAAGATCGCGACCTTCCGCTTCGTAGAAATCGTATATTTTTTTTTGGAATGCGTAGACCTGCGTCACCGTCAGGGGAAGTCGTTTATTATTTCTCATTCTCGCGGCCGTACTTGTGCCCATACGACGATGTTGCCAGAGGAAAAGACAAAAGATTATTTTTTCCCGAGCAGAACGTAGAGCGCGCCGAGGCCGCCGTCGCACTGCCGGGCAGTCACATAGGCGATTATGTTCTTGCGATAATGACCGGATAGCCGTTTTACGACCGCTTCTTTTATCCGGGCGCCTTTTGTGGAGCGGAGCCCCCTCCCGTGAATGATTTTGATGCACCGGAGCCCTTTATTGAATGACTCATCAAAAAACTGGTCCAACTCCGCTTCCGCTTCGGGCACGGTACAGCCGTGGAGGTCTAGGTATGCCTGGACGGAAAAGTGTCCGCTGTGCAGTTTCGGGATGATGTGGTCATGATAATCCGGGTTCGTCCATTCGACGTACTCTTGGGTGTCCGGCAGATGGATTGGCCGCTGCCCCTCCGCGATCTCGCCGAGAATTACAAGCGCCTCTTGATCGGGAACGAGCCGCACCGGTTCGGCACCCGTCTTCCGGGGATGGTGAGCACAGGCGAGCGAACGGAATTCTTCAATTTCCTGGACATCATCCATGGCGCTGCTGAACAGCTCGTCATCGGTGAAGTCTTCTTTTTTCTTCTGGTGGGAAGGCGGGAGATCAGGAACAGCTTGTTTGTTCTCGATCTTCTTCTTGAGCTTCTCAAAGGGACGGCTTGCAAATATTTTGTTGCCCATGGATCACGCTCGCAACATCACGGCACGCCCCTTTACCTCGCTTCTCTCCCCTTGGAAGAGGATGAAATGTGTTTCCTCGCACTTTCAGGGAGGTGGTGGGGGCGCTGCCAAAAAAAATCAGAGCGGGCCGTAAGCCGAGTTCTGTCCCCTGATTGCTCAGGGTAATGATCATTTATCTGGGCCGAAGGTTGCCCAACGGCTCGAGCGGCCTACCCGGAAGTCTCGGACGGACAGTCCTTACTCCCTTGCGGGAGACGCTTCCCTATGCGGCCTTGCTCCAGGCGGGGTTTTCCAAGCACCCCCGGTCACCCGGGGATCTGGTGGGCTCTTACCCCACCGTTTCACCCTTACCCCTGTGCGGGGCGGTCTTCTTTTCTGTGGCACTGTCCATGGGGTCGCCCCCTGTCCCGTTTCGGGACCGCCTTGCCCTGCGGAGCTCGGACTTTCCTCCCCCCGTTTCCGGGGAGCGATCATCTCACCCGCTCTGATATTTTAAGCCTTTTTACTGATAAGGGTTCAGAAAAGCCTTCTTGCAGAAATTAACCGCGAAGAAAACACAAGTTCAACATCTTTCCTCTATGCACACTGCGATCTCTGCAGTCAATCACTTCAGCTTCTCATCAATCGCCCTGTTCGCCAAGGCGTCCGCTTCCCTGTTCATTTCCCTCGGGATATATTGTACCTCGACACTGCCTATCTTTGCAATGAGTTCCTTGACCTTCTGATGGAGGGGTTTCAACCCTTCGTTCTTCACTTTATATTGGCCATTGAGCTGTTTCACAAGAAGCTCAGAGTCGGCATTCAACTTGACGCTTGAAGCCCCGAGTTTTAGGGCATGGTCCAACGCTATAATTGCCGCCGTGTATTCTGCTATATTGTTTGTGGTGGTTCCGAGATACCTCGCTATCTTCGCAATGGGCTTGTCGCCCTGGAGAATGAAAACTCCGGCCCCCGCTTCTCCCGGATTGTTTCGCGATGCTCCGTCTGTGAAAATGGTTAGTTCCATAATAAAATTCATGTTCCCGCGGAGGCACAGCGGTCACGAAGATATTCTGAAGGTATTGATTCCGTGCTCTCCGTGTCTCTGTGGTAATACCACGCCCTTCAATTCATGCATTATTTCTGCACGATCGCTTCCTTATAGTAGAGAATGCGGCCGCAGTGCGGACAGGTAATGATGCTTTCATTCTTTTTAACGTTCACGAACACTTGGGGCGGAATGCTCATGTAGCAGCCGGAGCAGGCTTCTCCGCGCGCCTCGGCAATGGCGACACCGGATTTGCTCGCGAGAAGATTCTGATACTGAGAGAATATGGCCGGCTGAATGCGTGAAACGAACTCCAGCCGGGCCTGCTCTGTTCCTTTCAGCTCTTCCTCGATCTTGACGAAGTCGGTCTCGTGCTGTTTCCGCTCGGCTTGAATCGCGGCTTCTTCCTCCCGGGACCGCTGCTCCGCAGCTGTTATCGCCGCTGCGGCCGCTTCGATTTTTTCCATGAGCATAAGGATGTCATCCTCGATGGCTTTGTTTTCCTGCTCGGCCGTTTCGATCTCCTTGAGAAGCGCTTGGTACTCCTTGTTGTTCTTGAT
>JBLMWN010000325.1:0-2908 GCA_050257255.1 Betaproteobacteria bacterium
ACAATTTCCAAATTTCAAGCACCAAATATCAAATAAGCTCCAAAATACAATCATCAAACGTTTCGAAATTGAAATTTGGTATTTATTTGAGATTTGTTTTTTGTAATTTGGAATTTAGCCATATGACTACAGAACAAAAACGTAAAATAGAAAGCTTCATCGCGCTCGGCTTAAGCGGCTGTGCCGCGGGGATCGGCCTTTTCTGGCTCATCTACATCCTCGCCGACGTCCTGATCAACGGCATCGGCGCCCTTCAGATCAGCCTGTTCTTCAACGATCCCGCACCCGCCGGCGTCGAAGGCGGCGGGCTCAGAAACGCCTTTGTCGGCCAGCTCATGATCACCTTTGCGGCCACTCTGATCGGCGTTCCCGTCGGGGTGCTGGGAGGGACGTTCCTCGCCGAATTTGCGCGGGGGAAAAGGATCGCACGGGTCATCAGCATCCTTTCCGACATCATGGTCAGCGTTCCGTCCATCGTCGTGGGCGCCTTTGTTTATGCCATCCTGGTCCGGCCGCTCCACCATTTCAGCGGCTGGGCAGGGGCATTCGCGCTTTCGATTATCATGATCCCGGTGGTGCTGCGGACCACGGAGGACATGCTGTCGCTTGTGCCCTGGACCCTGCGGGAAGCGGCCTTTGCGCTCGGCGCGCCGTATTACAAGGTGATCATCCAGGTCGTGTACCGCGGGGCGGCCGCAGGCATTCTGACCGGCATCCTCCTGTCGATCGCCCGCGTCGCCGGCGAAACCGCGCCTCTACTCTTTACGTCGTTCAACAACAACTTTTTCTCGGGGAACATGAACGGGCCCCTCGCATCGCTCACGGTCACCATCTTCCAGTACGCTATGGGGCCCTATAAAAGCTGGCATACCCAGGCATGGGGCGCATCCTTCGTGATCACCCTCTTCATACTCGCGCTCACGATCGCGGGGAGACTCATCATCCGGTGGAGGTACAAGCGTTGACGGGTACAATCGAGATCGAAGTCAAGGACCTGGATTTTTATTACAACGGAGATGTTCATGCCATCAGGGGGATATCGCTGCCGATCACCAAGAACATGGTCACGGCACTGATCGGGCCGTCCGGCTGCGGCAAAACCACGCTGCTTCGATGTTTCAATAGGATGCACGACCTCTATCCTAAGCACCGCTACGAGGGAGAGATCATCTTCCAGGGGAACAACATTCTCAGCGAGGGCATCGATCTCATCAACCTGCGGAGCCGCATCGGCATGGTGTTCCAGAAGCCCACGCCTTTCCCCATGTCCATTGCCGAGAACATCGCCTATGGTCTCCGGCTGAAGGGCATAAGGAACAAATCGGAACTGGCAGGCCGCATCGAACAGGCGCTCAGGCACGCGGCGCTCTGGGAGGAAGTCCGGGACAAGATGAATGCCAGCGCTTACGAGCTCTCGGGCGGGCAGCAGCAGCGGCTGGTTATTGCGCGCGCCCTGGCCGTGGAGCCCGAAGTCCTGCTCTTCGACGAACCAACCTCGGCGCTGGACCCCATCTCGACGGCGAAGATCGAAGAGCTGGTCACGGCCCTGAAGAAGGACATTACGATCATCATCGTCACGCACAACATGCAGCAGGCGGCGCGCGTATCGGACATGACGGGCTTCCTGTACATGGGGGAGCTCATCGAATACGGGACCACGGAAAAGATATTCACCAGCCCGGACAAGAAACAGACGGACGATTACATTACGGGAAGGTTCGGATAATAGTGAGGCAGCACCAAATAGCAAGCATCAAATAACAAATAAATTACAAGCTCCAAACACCAAATTCAAAACGTTTCGGAAATCGGCATTCTAGACTTTGGAATTTATTTGTCATTTGTCATTTGTCATTTGTGATTTGAAATTTCATTGTAAGGAGAACCTCATGCTTACTCAGAAAGAACAGGAGCTCGAAAAACTCAAGCAACGGATTCTTGCCATGGGAGGGTTCGTCGAGGATGCGATCCGGAAATCCATGAAGGCGCTCGTGGAACGGGACCGGGACCTGGCAATCCAGGTGATCGACGGCGACGCGATCGTCAACAATTTCGACGTCGAGATCGAAGAAGAGTGCATCAAGTTTCTCGCCCTCTGGCAGCCGACGGGCAGCAACCTCCGTTTCGTCACGACGGCAATCAAGATCATCACCGACCTGGAGCGCATGGGCGATCTTGCCGTGGACATCTGTGAACGTGCCATGGAGCTGCTCGACGAGCCGCCGCTCAAGCCCTACATCGACCTTCCGCGCATGGCCGAGGCAGCCCAGAAGATGCTCAAGGACAGCCTCGATGCCTTCGTCGCAAAGGACGCAGACCTGGCCATGACCGTATGCGAGGCTGACGACTTCGTGGACAACCTGAACCAGCAGATATTCAATGAGTTGCTTTTATACATGCTCAAAGATCCCAAGAACATCTCACGGGCGGTGCGTCTCACCTACATCACGAAATATCTGGAACGCATCGCGGACCATGCCACGAACATCGCCGAGATGGTCGTGTTCCTGGTCAAAGGCAAAGTCATCCGCCACATGGCCTGCGAGGCAATGCGCAAAACACGCGAAAGTTGATACAACTTCCCCAAGCCTCTCCGCATGTGCTCCCTCCCACGGTCCCGCCTGCCGTTATCGGAGGAGGCGGGAACGAACGCGCCGACCGCCCGTAACTCCTTGAGAGCAAACACAAAACGTTTGACAAACCGCAATGCACGATGTAAAATCAACTTTTTAAATCCGTCGGCAACCTCGTTCACGCCTATTTCCGCTGAACGTAAATCATGAATTCATCCGGCAAACAAACAGGCCGCCCCGAGTTGCGCGACCTCATCATTCTGACTATACTGATCGCGGTCTTTTTCGGTTTCATGCTCGGCAACCGCGCCCTGTCCGTACCCGACGAGGGACGC
>JBLMWN010000326.1:0-2838 GCA_050257255.1 Betaproteobacteria bacterium
TCTATTTTGGTAACGATAGGACATTTCTACTTTGGCTTGACAGGGCTGAGAAAATTTTCTTGAGTTTTCGCCCATAAAATACTATTATGGACCTTCATATCAGTAAATGAATCACTATTGACACCTGAGGGAGAGCATAAGGATGTCCAGAGCAGACAGGTTTGTAAAAGCATGCCGGCGCGAGCCGGTAGACTGCACGCCGGTATGGATGATGCGCCAGGCAGGCAGGTATCTGCCGGAGTACCGCGAGATCCGGAAGAAGCACACGTTCCTCGAGATGTGCAAGACACCGGAGGTCGCTGCAGAGGTGACGATCCAGCCGGTGAGGCGCTATGAAATTGACGCAGCTATCATCTTCGCCGACATCCTGCTCCCGCTGGAACCCATGGGCATCGGCCTCGAATTCGCCAAGGGCGAAGGGCCGGTCATCCGCAACCCCGTGCGCACCATGGCGGACGTGGAAAAACTCAAGCCCATTGATGCAGCGACGCAGATCGAGTACCTCATGAAGGCCATCAGGATCGTGCTCAAGGAGCTGGACAGGAAAGTGCCGCTCATCGGGTTCACCGGTGCGCCTTTCACGCTGGCCTCCTACATTATCGAAGGCGGCGGCTCGCGGAATTACGAACACGCCAAGGCCATGATGTTCTCGGAGCCCAAAACATGGCACAAACTCATGGAGCACCTCACCGCCGTCATCACCAATTATCTGAATGCCCAGATCGATACCGGCGTGCAGGTTGTCCAGATCTTCGACTCCTGGGTAGGCGCCTTGGGTCCCAGCGACTATCGCGAGTTCGTGCTCCCGCACCAGAAGAATGTGATCGCCGGCATCAAGAAGACGGTACCCATCATCCATTTTGCCCACGGTGCATCTCATCTTTTGGAGATGGTCGCCGAGGCTGGCGGAGACGTTATCGGGCTCGACTGGCGGTGCGACCTGGATGCGGCGTGGAAACGCGTAGGTCACGACAAAGCCGTGCAGGGCAACCTTGATCCGGTCGCCCTTTTCGGTTCCAAAGATTTCATCAGAAAAAGGACGAAAGAAATCCTCGACCGTGCCGGAGGCAGGAACGGCCACATCATGAACCTGGGCCACGGCATCCTGCAACAAACCCCCCTCGACCATGCAGCGGAGTTCATCGACGTAACGCATGAGCTGAGTAAGAGATAGGTCCGGGGTCCGGCAACCAGGGTCCAGGCTTGATGATCTTGCCCCTGTACCCTGGCCCCGCATTTATGTCCACACACACCGCAATCATACTCATCGCCCTGGGCGGGCCGCGGAATCTTAATGAAGTGGGGCCATTCATGGCCGCCTTCATGGGCAGGCCTGCGCCGCCCCCGGTCGTCTCTGCGGTCATAGAACGGTACAAACTCATCGGCGGGAAATCACCGCTGCCGGAAATCGTGAAAGCGCAGGCTGCCGCTCTCGAAAAAGAACTCGGCAATGCATACCGGGTCTATGAAAGTTTCCGGTACTCAAAGCCGATTGTACCGGAATCTTTCGACAAGGCAATAAAGGAGGGCGCACGCCGCGTCATCGCGCTCTCCCTATCGCCTTTCGCGAATGAGGTTACAACCGGCGCTTACAAAAGCGCCTGCGAAGGCCTGGGAAGCGGAGAGACCTGTCCTCGCTTCATTGCGAGCTGGCATGACAATCCTCTCTTTATCAAGGCATGGCAGGAACACGTGTTTCAGGGCCTGAAGCGTTTCTGGACTGGACGACAAAAGCACGTCGTGGTCATTTTTACGAGCCACAGCATCCCCGTGCGATACATTACCGCCGGAGACCCTTATAAACAGCAGGTGGAAGAGACGGTAAAACTCGTCGTTGACAGCATTGACATAAGACAGTGGCGAGTCGCGTGGCAGAGCAAGGGCGCGAGGACGACCGAACCGTGGCTTGAGCCCGAGGTCGAGCCGACGCTGGATGCCATAGCAAAAGAAGGATACGAGGCGGTCCTCGAAGTGCCTATCGGATTCACCTGCGACCACATGGAGACGCTCTATGATATCGATATCGTCCACCGGGCACACGCAAAAAAGCTCGGGCTGGAGTTCGAACGTGCCGAGTCGTTGAACACGTCGCCGCTTTTCATTAAAGCTTTGGCGGACATTGTAAAACAGGCTTGATAATTCGCCAACACGCTGTAAAAGACGCGAAGAAGCCGGAAACGCGGCGTAAGATAATTAAAAGTATTGGTGTATTCCCTTGTGTAAAAACCTTTGCAAACTTCGTGTCTTTGCCGTTATTATTGTGCGTTCGTCAGCGTAAATCTGCATTGAAAAGGTTAAAACCATGCCGAAAATCGTCATCATAGGCGGCGGGATCGCCGGGCTCGCCGCCGCCGTCCACCTCAAGGCGGGGGCCAAGGCCTATGGCAAGACTGTGGATGTCCTGCTGCTCGAAAAAAACGGCCGCCTCGGTGGCAAGATCCTGACCGAGAAGCTCGACAAGTTTCTCATCGAGGGCGGGCCCGACAGCTTCCTCCCGGAAAAGGTCTGGACCGTCAACCTTGCAAAACATCTCGGTCTCGAACCCGAGATGCTCCCGTCCAACGACCAGTTCAAGGGAACGTTCATCTATTCGAATAACGAGCTTCACTCCCTGCCCGAAGGCGTGATGCTCATGGTGCCGACCTCGTTCTGGCCCATGGCAAAGTCGAAGCTCATCTCCTGGCCCGGCAAGCTCCGCATGGGCATGGACGTCTTCGTACCCAAGCGCAAAATCCGGGAGGACGAGAGCCTCGCCTCTTTCGTCACGCGCCGCCTCGGGCGCGAATGTCTGGAGAAAATCGCGGAACCGCTCGTGGCCGGCATCCACACCTCAAACCC
>JBLMWN010000327.1:0-2554 GCA_050257255.1 Betaproteobacteria bacterium
CTTATATGGCGAAATTACTGAAACAGGGCGTGCAATTTGACCAACAACAGTTAATAGTAGAAACCGTTATTCCCTGATGAGTAGGGGGCTTAGCGTTCGAAAATGGGTGAGGAATCGCATAACGCATCCGCCGCAGCGATGAAAAATCGCCGCTTCAGATGCTTTATTTTCTGCCGATGAATTAAAATAGGGCTATGACACGACCGATGGCAGGCACCTTCCGCATAATCCGTTACCTCCTCATGCTGTCGGCCGTGCTCGTTACATGGTCTGTCCTCGGGATGGTCTATCTTGACCGCTTTGTCGCCCCCTTTGACAAACTCAGACCGGTGCTGATGCCATGGAAAGTTTCTGAGCCCCAGAACGCGACTACAGGAGAGCGGCTCGCTTCGATGCGGCTGCAGCTGGCAACTTCGAGAAACACGGCTAACTATGCCTTCTTCGCAATGAGCGGCATTTTTGCCGTCTTTTGTGTACATTTGACCTTTATCTACCAGCAGAAGCGGCGAAGGTCACGTGAGAACGCGCTTCTTCTTCTCAAGAATCAGGAGATTGCACGGAGGAACGAGTTCATCCGTTACATCTCGGCGACGATCGGGCATGAATTCAAGAATAATCTGGGACGAATAAAGCGCCGCCTTGAACTGGTGAAGGATCTCTCGCCTGATGTAAGAAACCGACTCGACGAAAATCTGGATAAGCTCTTTGCCGATATCGATATTTTTAAAAAAATCTCGGACGAACGGGAGGCCAGCCTGATCGACTTCACCAGTGTGGACATCCGCGCAATGCTGACTGCCCTTGCGACAGAGCACGCCGACGTCGCGGACTTTACCTTGGAGGGCGGGAAGATCCTGCCTATGATCACGGCGTCCGAGCCGCTCCTGAAAACCGTCTTCGAAAATATTATCGACAATTCGATCAAGTACAAGAAACCGGAACAGCCACGCGCCCTCATCACTGTCGGATGGTCCGTGGACGCCGACCACCAGCGGCGGTACATATCGCTCTCGTTCCGCGATGAGGGGATCGGGATGGACGATAATGAGGCGGACAGGTGCTTTTACCGCGGGAAAGAGAGCGGGAAGGGTTGGGGACAGGGCCTTTATTTCGCGAAGTACGTCATCGGGCTCCATGCCGGCAAAATCCGTGTGGGCTCAGATTACACCGCCGCGGGGTTCGGTACGGAGATCATCATCAAACTGCCGTTAGTGGAAGAGGCGTTCCATGGTTAAGGTACTTATCGCCGATGATGATTCCGAAGACCGGGAACTCCTGAGGCTCGAGATCGCTCGTGCCCTGGAGCCGCTGGACCGGGATATTCGTTTTGCCGATGCGAAGAGCGTGAAGAAGGCAAAGCAGCTCCTTACGGCACAGATGTTCGATATAATGACTCTCGACATAGAGTTCGACCGCATAAACGAGGGCATCGACGCCCTGCCGGAAATATTCGAAACCTGGCCGACACTCAATATCATCATCATAAGCGGCAAGCTAAACAAAAGTGAAGTTTCGGCGCAGCTTTTTCGATTTACGAAAGATAATGTGCTGAAGGGCAAGCGGTGGTCACGCCACTTCGACGTGCTCGACAAGAAGGACGACAAGACAGAGGCTTTCCGGAGGGCATACTCCTTTGCCGTTTCTCAGCGGGATGGCGCCGAAAAGGCCCGTGAGCTTTTCCTGCTTGCAGAATCATACCTCGAAAAAGGCATGCTCGACAGGTGCGTAGAGATCTATCAGAAGATACAGGGTCTGATACCGGGCGATGCCGAATCCGGTGAAAACATTATGATCTTTAAGGGTGGCCTCTCGATCGATGCAGCCCATGAATATTTCAGAAAAGGTGAGACGATCGTTGCCTCACTTCTCCTAGGGTACTATATCGAAAGCCGCCTCAAAGAGTATACGGCAGCATTGATCGGCTGCTCCTATCCCTCACTTGCCGATTGTCTCATGATGCTTGAGGAGAATCGCGGCGGCTTCAGTTCTTACCGGAGGGGGATTTTCAACCGGCTCGTCAGATTACGAAACAAGACGGTCCATGAGCCGAGCACGCTGACAGAGCAAGACTTAGATACAGCGACGAAAGACCTGATGTCGCTCCAAGAGACGCTCCAGGCATGAGGTCCGGCGCCAGTACAAAATTCCTGCCCACCCTCGGGCCCCTTTTCAGCCTGACTCTCATCGGACTGCTCCTGCTGAGTGCGTTGACATATTACCGGGCTGTGAAGATCCAGCGATTCCTTGAGCCTGCCCTTGCGCTCTCTGAACCGCGCATGAAATTCAGCCAGGACATAAACGACCTTCTATCCCGGGAATTCAGTCCCAAAGAGATGAAAGGCATCAAGTTCAGGGCGGGCACAATCACTGTTGATAAGTCTCTCATTTTTGAAAGCCCCCATTCGGAAAAGCGTCCTGCGGCCCCTGTGGTATTAGGGAAGCTTAGCCGCGTTTTCATGGCTGCACTCGATGATCCGGAGATGAGACAAAATATCAGCCTTATACAGATTACAGCGAGATTCCCCCTTACCAATGATATGATACTCAACAGACA
>JBLMWN010000328.1:0-3511 GCA_050257255.1 Betaproteobacteria bacterium
TCACCCGTCGAGAAGTTCCAGTAAGTCCCTTTTCCGACCTTGGTCCCTGCGTTGTGCTTGAACATTTTCTTGTCCTCCTTTTCTCTTTTTTCCCTTGTTCTGATTATAGGTTACTCCCCTCAGGGTTTTCGTACAATTGGAAGAACGTCGTACTCAATGGGGTGATGTGTTCCTATGGAGTCGAGTAAAGTAGCCGTGTGGAGACGCATAATTGCCCGGAAGTCTTTAATAATACGGACTAACATACGGTTTCAGCGCCGTAACGGGTGATGACCCGTCCGCATTGCACTGTGGAAAGAGTCCACGGTGCAGGCCACGTCCGGAGACGAAAGGACCGCTGAGGATGAGTGTAGCCCGCATCTTTTCAGCCTTGCAATTCTGCGCGGGTTATTCCCGTAAATGAGCATTTTGGGCTGAGCAAGAAATTGACAAGACACTTACTGTTGTATATATTGATAATATACCTGCATGAAGGATTGGACAGACATATTAGCTCTTGCTGAAGGCTTCGAATGGGACGAGGGAAATATCAGGAAAAACTGGGAGAGACATCGCGTATCTTATATCGAGTGCGAAGAGATTTTTTTTAACAGTCCGATTGTCTTTAATAAAGATGAAACGCATTCAGCAAGTGAGGACCGATACTTTGTATTAGGCAAGACGGACGCCGATAGATTGCTTTTCATTGTCTTCACTGTGAGAGACAGAAAGATAAAAGTAATCTCGGCGCGCGACATGAACCGGAAGGAGAGAAAAGTATATGAGCAAACTCAAGAAGATACCCAAGTTTAAGAGCGAAGCAGACGAAGCTGAGTTTTGGGCAACTCATGATTCCACTGAGTACATTGATTATTCGGCAGCGAAGCGGGTCGTTTTCCCGAACTTAAAACCATCTACCAGGACGATCTCGATTCGCCTGCCCGAATCTCTTATTGAGCACCTTAAAGTGCTTGCGAACAAAAGGGATGTCCCTTATCAGTCGCTCCTGAAAATGTTCCTGTCCGAGAAGATAGAAGAAGAATTGCACGGTAAGTCCAAGAAAGGGGAGGTTTTTTGAGGTTATTCAGTTGTGTTTACGGGACCGCGATGTACCGTGCCGCAGCAACCGCATGCCTATTATTTTTTAAACCCCTTCTAATTCCTTTGCCGCCGCGAGGGCCTCTTCGTCCGGCCTGTCATTTCTCAAGGCCGACAGGAGCGCGGAGAGAAGACTAAGTGCCACAAGCACTCCCAGCACGACAAGGTATCCCCTTCATGAAGGCATTATCCTTTACCGAAACACTCTTTTTCATCAGTAAAAGATAGGTTTGCAATGCCGCCATGTAAGGCGGCAGTCAGTGTTTGCCGGTGAAGTCCCGTAATGGAAGGTGTGTAAGACATCGCCCTGCATTTCTTACGCTCGCCTTAGCGCGCCCTTTCCGTAACAGGGAATAGAAAAAATCTGTAAAGAAACCTAAGTTGTTATGATAGAATTTGCGCAGATGAACAGAACTGCATAATCACTTGTTTGGCGAGTCGGAGTGAATGACATGGACAGCAAACAGTTGATCGTATTCTGTGTTCTTGCAGCAACAATCATTCTGTTCGTGTGGAACCGGTGGCGCTAGGATGTCGTGGCTCTTCTCGCCCTGCTGGTTGTTACTCTCGTCGGCATCGTGCCGCCCGGCCAGGTTTTTATGGGCCTAGGGAACCCTGCAGTTGTCACGGTGGCGGCGGTGTTGGTGCTCAGCCACGGGCTGCTCAATGCCGGAGTTGTGGACACTCTCGCGCGGCACTTGACGCGGGCGGGCAATCAACCCTGGATCCAGGTGGCGACGCTCACGGGAATCGTGGCCCTGAGTTCGGGATTCATGAACAACGTCGGCGCGTTGGCGTTGTTCATGCCGGTGGCGGTCTGGATGTCGCGTAAAGGCGATCGCTCTCCCTCGTTCCTGCTGATGCCACTGGCCTTCGGCTCGTTGCTCGGCGGCACACTCACCCTGATCGGAACGCCCCCGAATATCATAATTGCGGCGTATCGACAGCAGACCGGCGCCCCACCGTTAGGGATGTTCTCCTTCCTACCGGTAGGCGCGACCATAACACTGGTCGGGCTCCTGTTCATAACATCCGTCGGTTGGCGGCTGACGCCACGGCGCAAGGAACAGAATGGCTCCAAGGACTTGTTCGAGATCAGCGCCTACCTGACCGAGCTTCGCGATCCCGGGGGGTGCAAGTTCGCGGGGCGCACGCTGCATGAGCTGGTCACGGCTGTGAAGGATGATGCGGACGTCCTGGTGATCGGCCTCGTGCGCGCCGAGCAACGAGAGCACCATCCATTTATGAAGTCCTGCGACAGGACGACATTCTGCTGGTCGAAGCCGATTCGGACAGCCTTGAGACGCTGCTCGACGTGACAGGGATCGAGCTGGCCGCAAAAGCCGACGGCAAAGACGAAAAAGATGAGGACGAGGAGAAGCAAGAAAAGGCCGAGCATGGCGAACTGACTCTCGTCGAGGCCATCGTCACGCCGGGGTCGATGCTCGCTGGAACAACGGCGACCGGTCTCGATCTTCGCGAACGCCATGGCGTGAACATACTCGCGGTCGCCCGTCAGGGGAAACGGCTGCGGGAACGGCTTGGTAGGATTCGCTTCGCTGCCGGAGATATCCTGCTGGTGCATGGACGCGAAGAAACCCTGCAATCGGCCCTGAACGAACTGGGGTGCCTGCCCCTTGCGTCGCGCGGTTGCGCATAACCAAGCCGCGCAAGGTTCTTCTGGCCAACGGTATCTTCGGCATAGCGCTGGCGTTGATCGTGTGCGGACTCGTCTCCCCGGCGACCGCCTTGGTCGGTGGCGCGGTCGCGATGGTTCTTGCCGGACTGATCGTACCCGGCGAGATCTCGAGAGCATCGATATGCCCATCATCGTGTTGCTGGCCGCCATGCTGCCCATCGGCCAAGCGCTGGAGAGCACGCACGGGAGGATCACAATTGATTGCCGGCGGATTGTTAGAACTCGGCCGATCCCTGCCTCCGGCGGCGACGCTCGCCATCCTGATGAGCGCGGTGATGCTGCTGTCGAACGTGGTCAACCACGCGGCTGCCGCAATTCTCGCGGCGCCTGTCGCAATCAGCCTTGCGCAGAGCATGGGGTTCTCGGCGGACCCTTTCTTGATGGCGGTGGCCATCGGGGCTTCCTGCTCGTTTCTCACGCCGATCGGCCATCAATGTAATTCCATGGTCATGTCAACGGGCGGGTACAAGTTCGGCGACTACTGGCGGATGGGGCTTCCGCTGTCCGTGTTGGTTGTTGCAAGCGCTGTTCCGTTGATCCTGTGGATCTGGCCCTTGTAGGAGTGTGTTCCCCGGAGGCAGGGGAGCTGCAACGGAGCCGTTCATCGGGCAAACCCAATTACTTTTTCTTCTTTACCAGCCTATATACAAGGTAAACGATACCAACAAAGATAATCCCAGGCAGCAGCAAGAATGCGACAGGCATTAGAGGAAAAAACAACATAATAAACAAGAC
>JBLMWN010000329.1:0-13716 GCA_050257255.1 Betaproteobacteria bacterium
GCTTCGTAGTCGTTGAAGTCGTGGGCCGGTGTGACTTTTACTGCGCCGGTGCCGAACTCGAGGTCAACGAGGATCGAATCGCCGATGATCGGAATCTTTCGGTTTGTCAGAGGAAGATCAACCGTCTTGCCGATGAGATCTTTATAACGCGGATCAAGCGGATGCACGGCCACGGCCGTGTCTCCCAGCATGGTCTCGGGACGGGTCGTCGCCACGGTAAGACGGATATTATGATCATGGCTGAGCGGATAGGCGATGTAATAGAGTTTTCCTTTCTCATCCTCATGCTCCACCTCGATGTCCGACAACGCGGTGTGGCAGCGCGGACACCAGTTGATAAGCCGTTCGCCGCGGTAGATGAGCCCCTCGTCGTAAAGCCGCACGAAAACTTCCCGCACGGCGCGTGAAAGTCCTTCGTCCATGGTGAACCGCTCCCGCTGCCAGTCGCACGACGCACCCAGGCGCTTGAGCTGGCCGATGATCCTGCCGCCGTACTCCTTTCTCCAATCCCAGACCTTCTCGACGAACTTCTTCCGGCCGAGGACGTGACGGTCGATGTGCTCCTTCGTAAGTTGGCGCTCGACCACGTTCTGCGTGGCAATGCCGGCGTGGTCCGTGCCCGGCACCCAGAGCGCATTCCTGCCGGACATGCGCATCCAGCGCACAAGGATGTCCTGAAGTGTGGAATTGAGCGCATGGCCAATGTGGAGCGATCCGGTCACATTCGGCGGAGGGATCACGATCGAAAAGGTTTCACTACGCGAGCTCTCGTCGGCGTGAAAATAGTTCTTTCGGAGCCAGAAATCGTACCACTTCTGCTCAACGGATTTCGGTTCGTAGGATTTCGACAGTTCCCGGTTGGACATGCACGAGACTCCTTATATTGAAAATATTTCTAACCCAGATGACATCTATGGTTACAACGCCCGTTATTACGATAACGCATCCTGAACAAAAAATAGGGGAACGAGTCCCCTATTCATTCGCATGGTGCATCCGGCGTTCTTTAATTAGCGGTCGTTTACTCCATCGCCTTGAGCCGCTCGATCTCCGCCTTAATCAAGTGCTCGGCAAGCGGGGGGATCACTTCCCATGCCACCTGTTCGAACACTTCTCTTGCCATTTCCCGGGCAATCTTCGAAAGGACTGCCTCAAGTCCTCTTCGCACGGTTTCGTCGGAAACTTTCGGCATTGGCGGTGGCGGCAAGTCCTTGACGATATCCTCTGCCAGTTTCGTGATGGCCGCTTCCGCCATGCTGCGAAGCTCGCTCTCGGGCAGCGTTGGAGGTTTGGGAAGTTCAATCTTTCCTACGGCCTCGTTCACTGCTATCGACACCTTTTGCTCCACCATACCCCGCAACGCCTCTTCAGAAATCTGTGGAAGTGACATTTTTCCAAAAGCATTCTTAGCCATCGTCGAAACCATATCTTCCGCCATGGTCCGCACTTTTTCTTCGGAGATCTGCGGCGGCCGTATTGGCGGCATCTGGGCGAAAATATCTTTTGCCATTTTCGATACAGTCTCTTCAGCCATGCTCCAAAGATCGCTCGCCGAAATCGTCGGTGAAGGCATGTTTGCGAATGCTTCCTTTGCCATCTTCTCGATGGCCTCTTCTGCCATTTTCCGTAGCACACTCTCAGGCAGCGCAGGGGGCTGCGGCAACGGTACTTTTTCGAAAGCCTCTTTTGCCATCTTTGCTACGGCCTCTTCAGCCATCGTTCGCAGCTCGCTTTCGGACAGCATGGATTGAACCGGTGCGGCTGAAGGCGATGTCTGGCGGGCAGCGGGCGGTCTCGATAGCGTCGATGCCTTAGATGTGGGCTCCGAATCCATGACCATGTCTAACGACTCAAAAGGTACGATCTCTGGTTGCTCTTCCCTTTTGTCCGACAGCCCCAGTCCCACCCGCATCTCTTCCACGGCCTTGGCGCCCACAGGCAAGGACTTTGCTATTTCCCGGGACAGCGGCTCCTCGACCTCTTCCACTTCGGGCTCGACCTCGTACACGGACTCTTCCTCAACAGGTGCGGGTGCTGCGGCCTTCTTGATCTCCGATTCGTTCGGTGCCTCCTGAATGATATCGAAGATGTCTGAAGGTGTTGCCTGCATCACCTTGGCGGCAGCAGGCGCGGATGATGCGGGAGAGGCGGGTGCGGGTTGTGGCGATGCTGTAGCCGGACGTGTCATCGGCTCAGCGAGTCTCGGCGGAGCATCAGCAAGGGCTTTCTTAACCTTGCCGATAAGCTCCTGTGATTCGAAAGGCTTGGCAATATTGTCTACGATCCCCGCCTGCTTGCCTTTGGCGGAGTCATAGACGTCATCCCTGCTCATCATGAGGATAACGGGCACCTGCGCGAGCTGGGGTGTCTTTTTGAGCCGTGCGGCAAGGCTGTAGCCGTCTACGCGCGGCAGATCCACATCGGCAAGCACGACATCGGGGGCGACGCGGGCTACCTCATTCAGGGCGGCCTCACCGTCGCTTACGCATACTACTTCGTAGTCTCGTCCGGAAAAAAGCATCTCCACTACCTTCTGGATGGTGATGCTCTTATCGGCAAGCAAGATTTTAACCGGCATAGATCAACCTTTCAAAATCGAGGATCGATTCCTTTCCTTTTGAATACCGCGTGGGACCGTGATCTCCAAGGGCCTCGTAACAGGGATGGCATGGTTCTCGTCACCCAGTGATAATTTCAGAAAACGCGTCCCGTCGTCCATAGGTGTACTGAATTATGTCCGTCCCGCGAGGGAGGCGCCGCTCAGCAGTTTTTTGAGCGCCCCAATCATCTCCTGTTCCTCGAAGGGCTTGACCAGATAGTCCTGGGCGCCCATCTCTATCGCCTTCTGCCGGTGCTTGTCCCCCGCCCGGGATGTCAGAACAACGACCGGTATATTCATGAGGTCCGGACTCTTTTTCATCTCGGTCATGAGCTCGTACCCGTGCATGACGGGCATCTCGAGATCGGTTATGACAACATCGAATTTCATCCTGCCCATGATATTGAGGGCTTCCATGCCGTCGGGCGCCACCTCCACATTGTAGCCCGTACGGTCGAGGAAGCGCTGAACGTATTTCCGGATGCTGATGGAGTCATCAACGACCAGGATCCTCGGCTTCCCTTTCAAGACCTCTGGCAGGGATGTTTCACGAGCCGCACCAATGTGTGCCTGTGATGCCACCAACCCCTCATCTCCGAAGAGCGTCGCGATATTGATGATGAGGCGGACGTCGCCTTCGCCGGAGAGCGTCGCACCCGAGAAAAGCTTGATGCCCTTCAGGTAATCGCCCAGGGACTTCACCACGATCTCTTCCCGGCCCGTGATCTCTTCCACCATAAGCGCTACCCGCTTTTCGGACATGCCGAGGATCAGCGTCGGGTGGCGGAAGGTTTCGTCTTTTTGCGGGAACTTGCCCACCCCCAGCAGCTCGTTCAGCTTGAGAAGCCTGAGTGGCGTGCCGCGAAGACTGACCATTTCCTCGCCGGCCGCACGCTGAATGTCCTTGTACGAGAAACGTGTCGTCTCTTCCACGAGGTTCATCGGAACGGCCATTTCCTGGTCCTTCAGTTTCACGATAAGCGCCTGGGCAATGGCAAGGGTGAGCGGGAGGCGGATCACGAACTTGGTGCCCACGCCCTTTTCAGTCTTAATCTCGATCCTGCCATTGATCCTCGCCAGGTGCGTGGAGACCACATCCATGCCTACGCCGCGGCCCGATATCTTGCCTATCTTCGATGCCGTGGAAAAGCCGGGACGGAAAATCAAGTTGATGGCCTCCAGGTCCGTCAGGGACTGCGCCTCGGCCTGGCTCATGAATCCCTTGTCCACCGCGGTCTTTCTGAGCATTGTCGGGTCCATGCCGCGGCCGTCGTCTTCGATCTGGAGAATGATGCTGTTCCCCTCATGCGTCGCGTTCAGAATCAGCACGCCCGCCGGATCTTTGCCGGCCGCCTCGCGCTCCGCTACGGTCTCGATGCCGTGTGACACCGCATTCCTGATCATGTGCATGAGCGGGTCGGAGATGATCTCGAAGATCGTCTTGTCGATCTTGGTCTCGCCGCCCGAGACCACCATGTTTACCTCCTTGTTCTCTTCCTGGGCAATATCGCGGACCGGCCGCTGGAACATCTGGTAGAGCTTGTCTATCTCGACCATGCGGGCCATGGTGATCTCGTCTTGGAGGTTGGTGGTAATCGTCGATATGCGAGCCGTATCGAGTTCGAATGAGTCGAAGAACCCTGCGAGCTCGGTCATGATCTCGTTTGTGTCGTTAGTGATTTCCGTCAGTTTGCGCGAAAGAAGGTTGAAATCGTCGTACCGGTCGAATTCGAGCTCGAGAAAATCCTTCGGCTGTTCGATGACCTCCTGCTTCTGGGGCGAAGCGTCGACGGTCAGCGTGTATTCATACTTTTCCTCGAACTTCTTGATCTCGTGAAGCAGGCGGTTCTGGCTAAAAGCAAGCTCCTCGCGGAGAGACTTGATCAAGTCGACCTGGCGCGCGAGACGGTTGCGGTTGACGACCATCTCACCCACGAGGTTCATGAGGTTGTCGAGCCGGTCGATGTTGACGCGGATAAACTGCTTTTCGAGTTCGAGGGTATCTGCCGCGCGCCGGCCGGCGCTGCGCTTTTCAAGGATACCTGCCTTCTTGGCTTCTTCGATCTCCTGTTTGAGTGGTACGTAAGGAGACATGGCCGGAGGCGCTTGCATCGGGGCCGACGCAGCTGGCAACGGCGAGACAGCCGGGGCTGCCGCTTTTGGGGAAGCCGGCGTCCCGCGTGGCTCATCAGCGCCGGTGTCAAAGGTCTTTTCCCACGCAAGATCGAGCTCGTCCTTCTGCTCCTTTGTTGCCTTGTGAGCAGGTTTGGCCGTCGAAAGACCGCGTATCTCATCATCAAGCGATAGCTCAGCAGACGGCGTATTTTGGACGCCCGCGACAACGTCATGATAGGCGCGTCCAATGGTATCGACCACGAGAGTATCTTCGGGCTGATTGGCCGCCACACCGTCCACCAAGAGTTTTACGGCGTCGACACTGTCGAAGAGAAAATTCAGCGTTTCTTTAGAGATGGGGATACTGCCGGAACGGAACATGCCGAGCATATCCTCGGCCTTGTGGGCCACATCGCTGATGCCCTGAAAACCCATCATGGCGGCGGACCCTTTCAGCGTGTGCGCGGCACGGAAGAGTTCGTCGATCATCCCATTGTCGGACGGATCCTTCTCGAGGGACAAGAGCCCCTTGTTCAGGTTTTGAAGGTGCTCACCCGCTTCAATGAGAAAAAACTCAATAATACTGGATTTATCCCACGATCCTGCCATACGGTCTATTCGATGAACCCGAGCTTGATTTCTTCATCACTGGTGGTAACCTGTTCTGCAACCGGCTGATACCCCTCGAGCGCAGGAAGCGGGGTCTCGGCGCCAATCGGCGGCGCAAGCGGCTCTGTCCCGATCTTGAATCGACCGATGGCGTCATTCAGCCTCTTGGTGAGGTCTGCGAGACTGTTGATGGTTGTAACGGTCTCCTGCACGCCGTTGGTCGTCTCCTGGGTCAGCTTGGAGATACTGTCCATCGTATGCACAACGCTCTCCGTCGACTTCACCTGGTCCGCCGCGGCACGGGTAATGTCCGTCATGAGGGTGGCGGTCTGTTTCACGATCTGTTCAATCTCGCGGAGAGCCGTGCCGGCCTGGTCGGCAAGCTTGGTTCCTTCCTCCACCTCGCGGGTGCCTTCTTCCATGACCGTCACGGCATCGCTCGTTTCAACCTGAATGCCCTTGATGAGGCCCGTAATATCCTTTGTCGCGCGGGCGGCGCGCTCTGCGAGTTTGCGGACTTCGTCGGCAACGACCGCAAAACCTTTACCCTGTTCGCCGGCGCGGGCGGCTTCAATTGCGGCGTTCAGAGCGAGCAGGTTCGTCTGCGTCGCGATTTCATTGATCACTTCGATGATGGCGCCGATTTCGAGGGACCGTTCTCCGAGGCCCTTGATCTTCTTTCCGGTAGACTGCACGGTCGCACGGATGCGCTGCATGCCCTTGATCGTTTCCGACACAGCCGTGCCGCCCTTGACGGCCGCCTGGGTTGCCTTGACCGATGTCTGCGTCGCCGCCTCCGCGTTTTGGGCCATCCGCAGGGTCGTCAGGGACATGGCATTCACGGCAGCCGAAGCGTTCCGGATCTGTGATGCCTGCTGTACAGCGCCCATCCGCATGCGTTCCGCGGACTGGAGAATATCGCTGGTGGATCTCTGAATCTCGCTCGCCACGTTGCTCGCCTGGCTGACGAGCGTGGTAAGACCGGTGATCATGAGGTTGAAAGCGTCGGCCACGGACCCCAGAGCGTCGGCGGTCACCTCGGCCTTTATGGTGAGGTCTCCTTCCGCAGCAGTGCTCACGACGGAGAGGAGGTCCATGACCTGGTGTTGCATCTTGTCCCGGTCGGACTCGGTCTGAACCAAACCCTGGAGCCGATCGATTGTCCGGTTCAGAGTTTCACCGAGCTGGCCCAATTCGTCGCCTGTCTTCACATTTGCTTTTTTCGACAGATCGCCGCGGCCAAGGGCTTCAGCAACCCGCATGAGGTCCTTCACCGGGGCAATGGTCATGGCGGAGATCACCAGGGTCACGAGAGACAGGATGATGAGCGCCACGATGCCCACGCCCATGATGTACACGAGGAGGTTTTCGATATTGGACTTGATGAGGGACATGTTGAGACCCACGTGCACTGTACCGAGCGTGCCGCCTGCAATGGGCGAAGCGATGTCAATGACCTCAACGGTACTTTCCTTCAGGTTGATCACCGCAGGCTGTGTTTTAAAGGGCTCACCCGGTTTCAGGATGTTGATATTCTTAAGTGACGGCGGAAGCACGTTCCCTTCGAAGGAAGACGAGAGGACCCGCCCCCTTCCGTCCCGGATGAAGCAGTACGCGACCTCCGGCTGGCTGATGGCCTCGCCCTGGATGAACTGGAGTGCGTTCAGGTCCTCCACCTGTACGGGCTCCACCGCCTTGACGCTGAGGCCGTCGGCCACGATGAGGGTCTTATTGACCGCCTCATCCCTCATGGTGTTCTGTATCTGGATGAATATGAAGCCGAGGATGCCCGCGCCGAATAGGGTCGACAAACTGATAATCATGAGCACGATCTTGGTTCTGATGCTCATCCGGTAGAAAGGGTTCCACATTTTCATCTTCATCGCCTTACTCCTTTAAAAAAGGTATCTGTGTGCATCCGCAGACGGCACGGGCTCCCGCGCACTGCTGCGATGTGCCGACGCGAAAAGTTTTCCCGTTTACGTCAGCGTGATCTCATCAATAATCCGATCAATGCTCAGAAGGGCGGCAACGTCGGTTTCCCGCTGAATGATGCCCTTTAAAAAACGGGCGCGATTTTTTCCGGCGCCCTCCTGCGCCCCGGCGTCGGCTGGAAGCTCCTGGACGCTGCTGGCCGGGACCGAGAGTACGGCCGAAACGTTGTCGACGACGATGCCAAGCATCGTGGTGCCGTTCTTGACGATAGCGATCTGACCGGAACCGGATTGCTGCGGCAGGGAAAGCGCTGGGCGTATGTCGACGATAGGAACGATGTTCCCTCGCAGGTTGATGACGCCGAGAACATGAGCGGGGGTGGTCGGGACAGGAAAAATTTTCTGCGGGATGATGATTTCCGTCAACACGTCGACCGGGATGGCGTAGGTATCCTTGCCTATATTGAAGAGGCAAATTTGAAGTTCCTCTTCCGGTAGAACTTCTATCACATCCGCGGTAACGTCGTTGTCTATTTCGGCCAAACGGGCCCCCTCCAGGGATTAGACGTATTTTTTAACCGCTTTGACGAGATCCTCGGGCTTGAACGGTTTGGTCAAATACTCATCTGCCCCCTGCTTCATCCCCCAGAACTTGTCGCTCTCCTGGTCCTTCGAGGTCACCATGATGACGGGTATGTTCTTAAACTGATCGTTGGTCTTGATATCCCTGCATACCTGGAAACCATTTTTCTTGGGCATGATTACATCGAGAATGATCAAGTCGATCTTTTCGGATTTGACCTTCTCTTCCGCTGCTTCTCCGTCCATGACAGTCACAATGGTATGGCCTGTAGACTGCAACGTCTGCTGAAATAGTTGAAGCTCTGCCAGACTGTCGTCCGCTATGAGTATTTTGGCCATTCTGGTCTCCTTTTACGGGATGAACAAGTTGTGAAAAATTAACATATTTCCTTGGGTGTGTCAAGTTTTCGTTTTATCCTGAAAAGAGCATCTATCAGCGGATTGACGCCGATGTTTCAACGCCTTAAGGCAGGAACATGATTCACCTGTTGGGTAAAATTCCCGTCTGAAGTACGTTATTGATTTTACATTTTTACCGTGTCCACCCCGTTGGAAATGATCATTTCTAACGGGCTCATCTGTTCCAACTGACGTTTCTCGGTCCGTTGCTTTATGCACAGCACCCCGGCGATGCCGCAAAGCTATCTTCGCCTCCTGATCAGATTCACCGACAGGAGGATAAACAGGCTCTTAGCCACTTCAAACTCACCAAGGCAGAGAGTGTCGATGATCTCCTGGATGCTGCGCCTGCCGTCAACGTAGGAAAACACTTTGAGGTCGAGATCGCTCATGCCGCGCGTCGCGAGCTCGTCAGCATCCCCGATCATGGGCTCGAACACGATGTCAAAGTGAGGGATCTTCTTCTGAATGAGGCTCCATTCGTCCGCCCGGCGGGCGCCCTCGAGCAGAAGGTCGTCCACCTTGAGCCGCAGGGGGGTGGCGAAAGCAGGAGGGGCCGCCTTTTCGAAAAAAAACTCGCCGTCCTTCCATGCCATGACCTTGAAAACCGCGGATTCCGTGTGACGCCTGAGGCACGCTGCAAAGGTCTTCGCGTCGACCATTTTCTCCTGGACGACAATCCGGTCGATCGGCGTTGATGTCATGGTCGCGATCTGCATGACGTGACGGATGCCATCTTCCTCAAGCCTGCAGGATCGTTTGAGCAGCTCCTCCACGGCGGGCCCTTCCCCGCTGCAGTTTGATGACGCAAAAACAACGAATCCATCCTTGAAGTACACCTCAACAGCGTCACCGGTGCGGCTAATGACCAGCCTGCCGGTCTGGCGCTGGAGCCCGAGCATCTGCAGCACTTCCACGATCCGCACGCTCGCCAGATTTCCCTGGATTCCTGCGCGTTCGGCATGCTGCGGCCTGGCCAGTTCTTTCCTGATGAGGTCGGGCAGCGTGTTCTTGATGAATTCGTCGAGGACCTGCCCGACGACGGAGCGCACCATGGTCTCGATCCCGCCCGCTGCTGGAGGAGACTGCGCAGCCGGTGCCGCCGGCGACAAGACCGCCGCTCTGGGTTCTCTCTGTTGCTCACGCGGGGGCGGTGCCTGTTTTTTCTTGTCGATGACTTCACGAATCTTGGCGAGGAGCTCTTCTGGCTGGAACGGTTTGGTGAAATACTCGGTGATGCCGAGGACGTCAACGAACTTGCTGCCGACCTTGTCGCCCTTTGAGGTGACAAGGATGATGGGGGTATCTTTAAAGTCCTGGTCTTCCTTGAGCATCTTGCAGACCTGGAACCCATTCATCTTGGGCATGACGAAGTCAACGAGGATCACCTCGGGCCGCTCTGATCGCGCCTTGGCAATGCCCTCCTCGCCGTCGGACGCAAGCACCACCTCATACCCCTGCGAAGACAGGATCATTTCGATGAGCCGCTGAACTGTCGGACTGTCGTCGATGTCGAGGATCTTTTCGCCTGCCATTAATACCCCCAAGCTACAAATAGATTAATAGTAGCACGGGGCAAAAGCCATTGTCAATGTCTTAAATCTTCCGGGCGAAGAAAAAAGTTTGCATAGATGATGGTCTCGCAAAAAGTCGAAATGTCGCGTGTTCCGTCATTCCCGTGGAAACGGGAATCCGGTCTTTTCAAGCAGTTCTTTGGACACTGGATACCCGCCTTCGCGGGTATGACGATTTTTTACGAGTTCATCATTTATTATCAAACGTTTTAGGATTTGCAGTGAACTGGGGGTAACTCTGACAGCCTTGTATAGGGAACGGGAAAATATTTGGCTGACTTATAGCCGTGCGGCCACTTTGTCGATAAATTCTTCAGTAAGCGCATACTTCCCAGGTTTCGGCTCTGCGATTGCGGCGAGATCCTTGGTCATCACACCGCTCTCGATGGTTGCGACAACCATTTCTTCAAGTCGTCGGGCGAACTTCACGACTTCCGGTGTCTTGTCCATTTCGCCGCGCCGGCTGATTGCGCCGGTCCAGGCGAAGATGGAGGCGACGGAATTAGTGGACGTCGGGTTTCCTTTGAGGTGCTCGTAATAGTGGCGCATGACCGTGCCGTGGGCCGCCTCGTACACGTACTTGCCCTCGGGCGAGACAAGCACCGAAGTCATGAGCCCAAGGCTGCCGAAACCGGAGGCCACCATATCGCTCATCACGTCCCCGTCGTAGTTCATGCAGGCCCAAAGCATGCCGCCCTCCGCCTTCATGATCTGCGCCACGGCGTCGTCAATCAGCATATAACGGTACTTGATGCCCTGCTTCTCGAAGTCGGCCTTCTTCGCCCCTGCCTCTCGATCAAAAACTTCTTTAAAGAAAGCGTGGTACGTTTTTGAGATCGTGTCCTTGGCCCCGAACCACAGGTCGCACTTTTCGCCAAGGGCGTAATTGATGCAGGCCATGGCAAAGCTCTTGATGGACTTCTCCGTGTTGTGGATGCCCATGATCACCCCCGGCCCCTTGAACTCTTGGATGGCGAGAGAAACGCGTTCGCCCGATGAGGCCGTGAACACGAGTTCCGCTTTCCCCGGCCCGGGCACTTTGTACTCCACGGATTTATAGATGTCGCCGTACGCATGCCTGCCGATGCTGATCGGCTTTTTCCAGCTCCGCACCGCGGGCGGAATGTTCTTCACGATGATCGGCTTGCGGAAGACTGTGCCGTCGAGGATGGAACGGATCGTCCCGTTCGGGCTTTTCCATGCCTGTTTGAGGTGGTACTCTTTTACCCGAGCCGCGTTCGGCGTGATGGTCGCGCACTTCACGCCCACGCCGTGCTCCTTCACCGCGCTCGCCGCGTCGACGGTCACCTGGTCGTCGGTCTCGTTCCGGTGCTTCACGCCGAGGTCGTAGTATTTAAGGTCCATTGTAAGATGGGGGAAAAGGATCTTCTCCTTGATCATCTTCCAGATGATCCGCGTCATCTCATCGCCGTCCATCTCTACAATGGGGCCTTTAACAATAATCGCCACGTTTTATCTCCTTGGATCGGGCTGAAAGTAAATTCGTTGAATGGGCAGAATTTTAATGCCGGCAAATCGAATTGTCAACAGAACAATCATACAGTCTTTGTTGCTTCGATGATTCCCCCACCCACGACCGTATCTCCATCATAGAACACCGCTGCCTGGCCTGGACATACGCCCTTCACGGGTTCCTCGAACACAACGCGTACTGCATTCCGACCCGAGGGTTCTATTGATGCTGGAACAAAGGGAGAGCGGTAACGGATTTTAACCGAGACCTTCATGGAAGACCGAAGTTCGTTCGTCGCAATGAAATTTGGATTCAATACAAACATCGCTCGCGTTTGAAGCTCCGATAATTTGCCGAGAACTACACGGTTCGTGTCCGGCTCGATCCTGGCTACGTAAAGACGCTCGCCTGCCGCGACGCCGAGACGCCGTCGCTGGCCGACGGTAAAGAACTCGATGCCGTCATGCGTTCCTACGACAGAGCCATCGGCCAAGACTATCTCACCGGTCTTGAGCGTTTCAGGCGCATGCTCTTTTAGAAAGGAACGATAGTCGTTGTCCGGAACAAAGCAGATCTCCTGGCTCTCGGGCCGTTCGGCAGCGGGAAGCTTAAGCGCGCGCGCAAACGAACGAACTTCTGTCTTGCGCATGTTGCCTAACGGAAAGAGAACGTGCTTCATCTGATCTTGTGTGAGGCGGTACAGGAAGTAACTCTGGTCTTTTCCTTCATCGACGCCTTTTTCCAAAAGACAGCGGGAAGATTGAGCGTCCCGCTCAATGCGTGCGTAATGACCGGTGGCGAGATAATCAAAACCGTTCGTGCGGGCGTGTTGAAGAAGCAGATGAAACTTAATCAGGTCATTACACCTGATGCAGGGGTTTGGGGTACGGCCATGGCTGTATTCTGAAATAAAATCGTCGATGATGTTCTTTGAGAACTCCGCCTGAGCGTCGATCACACGGTGCGGGACGCCCACATGGCGGCACACGGCCTGTGCCGAGCCGATGTCGCAGCACAGCCCGGCTGTCAGCTTCATGGTAACGCCTTCGACATCCATCCCCTGTTTCAGAAGGAGCGCGGCGGTCACCGAACTGTCAACGCCGCCGCTCATAGCCACGAGAACACGCTTTGTCATAATCTATTTTACCACGGAGGCACAGAGGTATAAACTTTGATTATCTCGTAAGAAGTCAATTTATCACACGAAGGCACACAGTCACTAAGAAAGGCTTATTGAAAACATTCGCGTTTTTCTTTGTGTCCTCCGTGATCTTTGTGTGAGAACGACTTTTTACGAAGCCGTCAACTTTGACGCTGATGCATAATGATGAGTCTCAGATCGGCGCAGAGATGTATCTTCAGTCAATGTTGTTCATACGCAAACCCGCATCTTACGTGTCTGCCTCCGTGGTTATCCTACGCCCGTTTCCACTTCAGCGTCAGAAGCGTCATGGAACCGAGCATGAACAAGACGCCCCCGACAAGCGCCCATATTGCGCCGGGGTCCTTTGCAACGAGGAGGAACGCGTACGGCCGCGGCTCGAGTTCAAAACTCTTCATATAGATACCCATCCCCTGATACAGGAGCGGCTGGTTCGGGCCGAGAGTACCGCTGGCTGCCTGTTCATTATTATCGAATAGCGTTACCTCGGCGGACCATCCTTTCGGTATGCCTCGTGAGTCTACGTCGGCGCGTATTGAACGAAGGAACACCGTTCTCCCTTCGGGCAGCCGCGCATAAGACCCTTCGGGGAGTGCACCGGCGACCTTATATCCCCAGCCGGCTCCCAGCAGATGTGCGAGAAGGATGAAGAGAAATCCGATATGGATGACCTGCGGCGAGATGCGCAGGAGAAAGTCGTCGCGTGTCCACTTTCCTTTCACGGCCTGTACGCTGCAGACCAGCGTGTTGACCGTAAGCAGCGCGAGTCCCGCAAGGGCGGCAAAGAACCACCACGTGTACCATAAGCTACCCGATGCCGTATTCTCGACCCAGGCAAACAGGATATCGTCGTTCATCGGCCCGAAGACCTCACGATGCGCCGGCATCATGTAGGAGCCGATGAAAAAGAGACAGATCAGAACGAAGAGCGTCCAGACCGTCGTCTTGAGGGAGAGGAAAAAGGTTTTCATGTCATCGTTTACGGTTACGGCTTCGCTGACCGATTCGGATCTCGGTTACGTCGTTCGTCTCAGACCGTTACCGAATGACGATTCGGGCTTCGTTACCGATACACAATCTCCGTTATTTTCAGAACTCATGCGAGCTCTTCATCAAAAGTCCCACGCCCGCATATGTGAACATCACAATCACAAATCCGATGATCCCCATCCAGACGACTTTCGGCCCGGTCCAACCTCGCACAAGACGCGCGTGCAGATAGAGGCTGTAAAAGAACCAGACAATCGTAGTCCAGAGCTCCTTCGGCG
>JBLMWN010000330.1:0-5510 GCA_050257255.1 Betaproteobacteria bacterium
GACGGGCATCACGCCATGCACGGCAACATGCACGCACGGCAGCATGATCACGGAGGGATGGAACAGGGAGTGGTCCGGAGGCTCATCTTTCTTTCTATCGAGGATGTGGACGTAAAGGCGCCCTTCGACCTCTTCTCCATCAATGCTTTGCGCGTACCGCAGTTCATGGTCGACGTGGAAGTTCATAATCTTAAGCTGCTTGAGGTCAAGGACCTTCCGCACGGGAGCGGGTGGGGGAGCGTGCCAACTCCTGTGTTCTGATTCTGTATCTCATACCAGCATCAGGAGGCCGGTAATTTGAGCAACAGCAAGACTGTTTTCGCAGCAAAAACAAAAATCAAAGGCACCCATGATGAAAAGATCGCTCATAACCCCCCTCATTATTGCCGGGGCTCTTCTTTCAGGTAAGAAACAATATAACGAAGTTTGATTTGTAAAAAGAGTACGGAACAGTGTTTGAAATAGCTAAATGACCGAACCGAACCTCTTGACAATAGACCAGGTGTCTGCTATGTTAATGTGCATATGCACAAAATAGAGATTCAATCGTCTCTCGTAAAGAGAACGCATTCGATTTCACGCTGCCGAAACAGCAAGAGCGTCTGACTCGTTAACAGCCCGGCTCAAAGGAGGAAGCTATGAGAAGAACAAGAATGATCGTACTCGGGTTTACGGCAACAATGCTTATGGTAACGTCTGTTTCCCTTGCGGCTTCCTGGAAAGAGTATCGCGGCAGCGGCGGGTGGGGCATGGGTTCGCAGTACCAGCGGATGTTCAATCCTGCGACAGTGGAGACGGTCTCAGGCAATGTGGAATCAGTCGAAACAATCATGCCCTTGAAGGGCATGCATTCGGGAATTCATCTTGCGCTCAAAACCGACAAAGGATCTCTTGATGTGCATCTCGGGCCCGAATGGTACATTGAGCGGCTTGATACAAAGATACAGAAAGGAGACCGGATCGAGGTGAAGGGCTCGCGGGTGACGCTTGCGGGAAAGACCGCGATCATCGCCTCTGAAGTAAAAAAGGGCGACAACGTCCTCGTGCTCAGGGATGACAATGGTGTTCCTGCATGGGCAGGGTGGAGAAGGTAAAAAAAGTGAAAGGGCCCGTATCAAGCCGGGACGGGCTTTTTCCCTCTAAAGAGATTGGACGATCGAGGAGGCAGCTGTGAGCGAGAATGAAAAAAAAGACCTGGAAGAGTCCTTGATGGGATATAAGCAGAAAATCAACCACGTATCCAAGGCGACCTTGGCCTGGGATAAGGATCTCATATTCGTCGGCAGAACTCAGGAGGGGTATGAGATTGAATTTGATGCCCATGTTCAGTGGGGATGCAAACCAACGGATGGTCTTCTCTTGAGTCTTGCCGGATGTATGGGAATAGACGTGGTCATGTTTCTGCAGAAAATGAAGATGGAGTTGGAGAGCTTTAAAGTGGATATGGTCGGGGAACGGAATGCAACTCCGCCCCAATACTTCAAGACAATAGATATAGTCCTACATCTGAAAGGGAAAAACCTCAATCCCAAAAAAGTGGCGCGCGCCGTATCCCTTTCGCACGAAAAATACTGCTCCGTTTACAACTCTCTCAGACAAGATATGGATGTAAAGGTATCGTACAACATCATAGATACCGTATCAAACGGCGCGGAAAATTGAACTGCCTTGTCGTATTTCATAGACGATGCAAAGAATTCTAAATTGCCCGAAACGACGAGGAGGCACGACAATAACTTCACACACGCATTCATGCGGCTTTAATAAAATATACGGTACTTGACAGAGACCGGTTGTTCTGATATGTTGTGTGCATATGCACAAAATAGGGGAGGGCCAGCATGTCTCCGAGATGCAAGAAACCGCGTAATTGCCGCTGCACGTTCAAAGGGAAGGCATTTAAGCCGACGGGGGTGCCGATGTCCGAGATAAAACAGATCCCACTGTCACGCGACGAACTTGAAGCCTTGAAGCTTTGTGATCTCGACGATTTAACCCAAGATGAGGCGGGCTCCCGTATGGGTATATCGCGAGGCACGGTCCAGAGGATACTTTCAGCAGCGAGAAAAAAAGTCGCCCAGGCGCTTACCCAAGGTGGGGCACTAGTGTTCGAATAACGTCGTTTTAAACAAGGAGGAATTTGATATGAAGATATGTTTTCCTGTCCAAAAGAACGAAGGGCTTCATAGTGCCGTGTACGGTCATTTCGGTTCGGCCCCGATATTTCTGATTTTTGACACGAAAACCAACAGCATTACGGCCATCGCCAATCGTGATGAACACCATGTTCACGGCGCATGCAACCCCATGAAGGCGCTCGATAGCCAGAGTGTGGATGCGATCATAGTCGGCGGAATCGGGGCGGGCGCTCTTACCAGACTGAACGAGATGGGGATCACGGTGCATCGGTCGAAGGCGGAAACGATAGTGGAAAACATGTCAATGTTCAATACAAAGAGTCTTCCTGAGCTTACGCTCCAGGGTTGCTGCGGCGGGCACAGCAAGGACGGCCGGTGCGCGCACTAATACATATCGATTTGGAGATTTTTCATGGGAAATAAGGAGTTTGTCTTTGTTCTTACCCATTCCTACGACGCTATAGAGCGCGCTGCGGCAGCGCTCCAGCTCGCGACGAACATGGCCGCTTTCGACGCCAAAATCGATTTTTTTTTGATGAATGAAAAAGTCCATCTGGCCAGAAAAGGTTTCGCCGAGTCCGTGACGTGGCAAAAGGGATTTTCTCCGGTCGCGGAACTCATGAAGAGTTTGGTCGAGGATTTCGACTGCAAATTCTATATCTGCATCCTGCGTCAAACCCTACGGACTGGAAGGCGCGGAATGGATTAAGAACGCGGAAGTGAAGCCGGGGTCCTATCTGGGTGAACTCTTGATGAAGCGCCAGAACGTAACATTCTGATAAAGGCGGGGAATGTCGGAGGTGGAGATGCGGGAAAACCCCGTAGCTGCGGGCAAGAGCAGTTTCAATCTGATAGACGCGGTCAAACTTTTTCTTGAGCTGCGATTGCAAAAAAACTCGGTTTTTCTCGATCTGGCCTGCGGAAACGGTTCGTATGCAATTGCCGCATCAGATTACATCGGAAAACAGGGTAAAATTTATGCGTTTGATCTCTGGAGGGAAGGGATCGATTCGTTACGGCGAGAAGCGGCTGCAAGACGGATTAAGAACATTCACGCCGAAGTTGCCGATATCAATGAGGCTATTCCCGTAGATGATAACTCCATAGATGTCTGCCTGATGGCAACGGTACTGCATGATCTGGTCGAAGAAAAAACGGAAAGCGGGACATTGCGGCAGGTTGGCAGAGTCCTAAAGCCGCACGGATTGCTGGCCATAATTGAATTCAACAAGGTTGATGGAAAACCGGGGCCGCCGGTTCAGATCCGCATTTCGCCCGCGGAACTCGAACATATTCTTGCTCCCTATGGTTTTCGGCCGGTCAAAACCGTCGAAGTCGGTCAGTTCAACTATTTATCTATTTTTCAGAAGGCGCGGCGGATCGAATAACTATGATACGAGATAAGGCAGGAGTAAATACCGTCTCGCCTATCGAGGCAATCATCGGTGTCAGTCATCCTTCACTGCGCGTGCGAGCTTTTAGAAAACGCCCGACGTTCCTCCATTAACCGCCCTGCTCACCCCATCCAGTTATTTTCCTCGAATATAATCCTCCAGGGAAACGAAATATGACTTGACAAAATAAAGTTCCTGCATTATCATATAAAAAAATATTTATATGAGGAGCGATGATGTGCTAAAGGCTTTTGCTTACTATCTGGTGTACTCAGTGTTCGGCATGGCACAAGGCAATCGATTATCGAATGCCCTTGAATTCCTCATTTACGACGCCATTAAAATATTCCTGCTGCTTTCGGTCATTATCTTCGCCGTTTCCGTCATCCGGTCTTTTTTCCCGCCTGAGCGTACGAAGCGTATTCTATCCCATAAACGGGAGTTTATCGGTAATATCCTCGCCGCCTTTCTTGGCATCGTCACGCCATTCTGCTCCTGTTCGGCTGTTCCGCTCTTTATCGGTTTCGTGGAAGCAGGTGTGCCGCTGGGCGTCACGTTTTCCTTCCTGATTTCCTCCCCCATGGTGAATGAAGTCGCAGTGGTGCTCCTCTGGGGACTCTTTGGCTGGAAGATCGCGGTCATCTACATGGCTGCCGGCCTGTCAGTCGCTATTGTCGCGGGATTCATAATCGGGAAAATGAGGCTCGAAAGATGGGTCGAGGAGTATGTTTATAAAATTCACTCCATGGGCACAGCCTCAGGCATTGCGAAGCAGACATTGAAGGATCGGCTCGTGTACGCACGCGTCAATACGGTTGAGATCCTGCAGAAGGTCTGGCTCTTCGTGATAATCGCCATCGGGATCGGCGGATTCATCCACGGGTACGCTCCTGACGACTTCCTCGCGCGGTATGCGGGAAACGGCAATCCCTTCGCGGTCCCGCTTGCCGTCGCCATCGGCGTGCCGCTGTATTCCAACGCAGCAGGCGTGATCCCCATTGTCTACGCGCTCATGGAGAAGGGGTTGAGCATGGGCACGGTGCTTGCCTTCATGATGGCGGTGACGGCCCTGTCACTTCCCGAGATGATCATATTGAGAAAGGTCATCAAGCCCCCGCTTCTTGCCGTATTTGTTTCGATTATGACCCTAACCATCATTGGGGTTGGATATCTGTTCAACGCAATATTATAGGAGGTGAACAGAGATGAAGTCTCTTGTTCTCAAATGGCAGCGGCTGCTTGATGAACAGGAAAAGACTTGCCCCCGGTGCGGTTCCACGGAGCAGGAGGTTGAAAAGGCAGCGCACAGCCTTAAGAAGGTACTGGCTCCGTTGGGAATTGATGTCACTCTCCTGAAAAAGGCCATCAATCCGGAGCGCTTCAAAAAGGATGTTTTGCAGTCCAATAAGATCATGATCGCCGGGAAGACCCTTGAGGAGTGGCTTGGGGCTAAAACCGGTCAAAGCAAATGCTGTGAAACGTGCGGCGACGCGGAATGCAGAACTGTCGAGTATGATGAACAGACCCACGAAGCAATTCCGGCTGATCTCATTGTCAGGGCAGGCCTCGTCGCTGCAGCGCAGGTCTTCTCCGTGGAGCTGCCGGAGGCGGCCCAGCGAAAGCCGATACTGAAAATAGCAATGAAGAGGTCTTGAGCACGATTCTATGAGGAGAATTTAAAATGGAAATCAAGGTACTTGGACCCGGCTGCGCAAACTGTCACAAGATGGAAGAGATGGCGAATCAGGCTGTCAAAGATCTGGACGTCAAAGCAGAAGTTGTGAAGATCACGGACATCGGCGACATTGCCCGCCACGGCATCCTGTCAACGCCAGGCCTGATCGTGAACGGGAAGGTCAAGCATACCGGCAAACCGCTCCCGAGCCTGGATAAGGTGAAGGAACTTATCAAGAGCGAGGTGTAGAACTCATGGAAGAACTGACCGCGATGTTCAAGGCGCTCTCCGACGGAACGCGGC
>JBLMWN010000331.1:0-9929 GCA_050257255.1 Betaproteobacteria bacterium
ACAGGGCGAGCGCCTGGCCGAGCAGGGGAATGATGAAGCCTGCCGCGTAAAGTCCTATGGTTTGTACGGCGGCAAAGAAAACCGCTCTGAAGTTCATGGCTGTCTCCAAAAAAAAGGGAAACCCAAGGGTCACCTTTGAGTAACCGCTGAGTTTCCCTGTCTCGATATGTGTGTGGCAGCGCTCGGCTCCCCGGCGTGGTTACTTCTCGCCTGCGAAGGGGATGAGCGCGATGTTCCTGCACCGCTGGACTGCGACGGTGACCTCTCTCTGATGACGGGCGCAGTTGCCCGAGATGCGTCGCGGGAGGATTTTACCCCGTTCGGTGATGAAGAAACGGAGTGTCTTTACATCCTTGTAATCGATAAAGGGTGTCTTATCTACGCAGAAACGGCACACTTTCTTGCGGACCTGGAACCGTCTCCGCTTGTCGCCACTGCGCGGTCCCCGGTCTTCCCTGTCGCCCCTGCCTCGTGAATCAGAACCCCTGTCCGACGACCTTGACGGACCTGATGGTCTTGTTTGAAATTCTGCCATATTAGTTTACTCCTCTAGGAATTATTCGATATCCATGAAAAGCAGACCGGTGGTTTTAAAAGGGGATTTCTCCCTCGTCCACCGGGGCTTCAGGCGCAGGTTCTGCATGGCTGTGTCCCTGGCCGCCGCCTGACGAGCGTTTGGGCATGAAATTGACGGACTGTGCAACTACCTCGATTTTGTTTCGCTTCTGACCATCTTCGGTCTCCCAGCGCCGCTGCTGGAGCCGGCCGTCGATCAGGACGGAGTCTCCTTTGCCGATGTACTGGCCGCAGGATTCGGCCTGTTTCCCGAAGACGACGATATCGATGTAGCTGACCTCCTCCTTGGTCTCGTCACCCTGTTTGTACTTGCGGTTGACGGCGATGGCAAAGCTCGCCACCGCGATGCCGTTCGGCGTGTAGCGGACTTCGGGGTCCCGGGTGAGATTGCCCAACAGGATTACTTTATTAAAGCTCGTCATCGCGCTACCTCATGTTCCCGACAGCTCTCCGGTTCTTAGCCGGAGCCGCTCCATCGGGCGGTTTGTCCCTTACGGTCAGCGTTACGCCTGTGCCTGACCGGCCTCTGCTACCTTGGCAACGTCCTTCTTCTTTTTCTTCGGCTCCGGCCTCGTGCGCAGTTCTTTTTCCAGCTTGACCGTCAAGAACTTGATGACCGAATCCGTGAGTTTGTACGTGCGTTCCAGCTCGCTCACGGCTGCCGGAGCCGCCTTGAACTGGAAGAACGCATAATGGCCGCGCTTTTGTTTCTTGATCTCGTAGGCCAGTTTTTTCTTGCCCCAGTCCTCGAACTTGAGCATTTCGCCGCCCTGCTTCGTAACGACGTCCTGCATTTTTTTGATGACGTTGGAGGTCTCTTCGTCCGTGAGGTTGGCGTTGATGATGAAGATTGACTCGTAAATCGGCATGTTAGTGTTTTCTCCTTATGGGTTATAGCCCTCCCGACCCGTCGGAAGAGCAAGGAGTAATCCCGGGCTCGTTGTTTCACAGTTGCGGCGAACGGGAATCGACCTTACTCGTTTTGGAAGAAAATACAATATCATAGGCTGATCATAAAATCAAGCCCTTTCTCGCGCCGTACAGCATCCTTTTTGTTTCGTAGTATCCGTGCTAACTCGGCAATTTCACAATCAATTCATGACGCTGCAAGTATTTTTTATTGACAAAACATGCATACTGTTTTATTATCAATTTTACTTTTGAAATTGCATGGTTATAAGAGGAAACTTATTGAAAAAGAAAGGGTTAGCAATGCCTGAGCAGTTCAGCAGGATCAAGAGGCTGCCGCCCTATGTTTTTGCGATCGTCAACACGATGAAGATCGAAGCACGCAGGCGCGGCGATGACATCATCGATCTCGGCATGGGCAATCCTGATCAAGGCACCCCTCAGCACATTGTCGACAAGCTGATCGAAGCGGCCCAGAATCCAAAGAATCACCGCTACTCCGCCTCCAAGGGCATCACCAAACTTCGTACCGCCGTCTGCGATTGGTACAAGCGTCGCTACGATGTGGATCTCGACCCTGAGTCCGAGGCCGTAGTGACCATCGGTTCCAAAGAAGGGCTGTCGCATCTGGCCCTGGCCACAGTAGAGCCAGGCGATGTGGTGCTGACCACCACACCGGCTTATCCCATTCACCCCTATGCCGTGATCATTGCCGGCGGCGAGGTACGCTCCATCCCGCTCCGGAAGGACGGCGACTTCTTCGTTGACATGCAGGAGGCGTTTAAGAACACTTGGCCGCGGCCCAAGATGCTCATCATCAATTTCCCGAACAACCCGACTACCGCGGTCGTGGACGCGATTTTCTTTCAGCAGATCGCGGACTTCGCCCGGGAGAACCATATTTTTGTGGTCCACGACCTGGCGTACGCAGACCTGAACTTCGACGGATACAAGGCGCCGAGTTTTCTCCAGGCAAAAGGCGCCAAAGACGTGGGCGTAGAGTTTTTCAGCCTCACCAAGAGTTATAATATGGCTGGCTGGCGTGTGGGATTCTGCTGCGGCAACAGGGATGTCGTGGGTGCGCTCATCAAGATCAAGAGTTACCTGGATTACGGCATGTTCCAACCCATCCAAATCGCGTCGATCATCGCGCTGAAGGGGCCGCAGGAATGCGTGAAGGAGATCTCCGGCATGTACCAGTCCCGTCGTGACGTGCTGATCGACGGTTTGGATCAGGCGGGTTGGAAAGTCGAGAAGCCGAAGGCCACCATGTTCGTATGGGCAGAAATCCCCGAGCCGTTCAAAAAGATGGGGTCCTTGGAATTTTCGAAGCATCTCATTAAAGAGGCCAAGGTGGCGGTTTCGCCGGGCATCGGCTTCGGAGAATACGGCGACGGCTATGTGCGGTTTGCGCTCATCGAGAATGAACACCGGCTGCGCCAGGCAGCAAAGGGGATCAAACAGGCGCTGAATAAATAGATTAAGGGTCCAGGGCCAGGAAAGGGCAGGAACAAGAAGCGGAACCATGACCCTTGACCCTGATTGCCGGAGAGAAAATGACTTCAAAGAAATCCATCAACGTAGGCATCATCGGCTTCGGCACCGTAGGAACGGGTACGGCGCGTATTCTCATCGAGAATGCGGATATTATCCGGAGAAGACTCGGGGCGCCGGTGGTGCTTACGAAGATATCGGACCTTGATATCAAGCGAGACCGGGGGATTTCGCTCACGGGGGTTCAACTGACGACGGACGCCCGCGACGTCATGACCGATCCGGAGATCGACGTCGTAGTCGAACTCATTGGCGGATATAAGCCAGCCAAGGAGTTCATCCTCGAATCGATCAAAAACAAAAAGCATGTGGTGACGGCAAATAAAGCGCTCCTTGCCGTGCACGGCGAAGATATCTACGCCGCTGCTGAGAAGGCCGGCGTCACGCTGGGATACGAGGCCTCTGTCGCAGGCGGGATCCCGATCCTTGCCGCCGTCAGGAGTGGACTTGCGGCGAATAATATCAAGTCTATCTACGGCATTGTAAACGGGACCTGCAATTACATCCTGACGCTCATGACGAATGCCGGCAGAAAGTTCGACGAGGTCTTAAAAGAAGCGCAGGCCATGGGCTATGCCGAAGCAGACCCGACTTTCGACATAGAAGGCGTCGATTCGGCGCACAAGCTTGCGGTCCTCACGATGCTCGCCTTCGGCACGCCGGTCAAGTTCGACGATCTTTACACCGAGGGAATCTCGAAGATCACGCCGCTCGATATCGATTTTGCGAGAGATCTCGGATACAAGATTAAACTCCTCGCGATCACCAAGATGGTTGACGGCGAGATCGAAGCACGGGTGCATCCCACCATGCTTCCTGAAACCTATCCCATCGCAATGGTCGACGGCGTATTCAATGCGCTCTCGGTCGTGGGCGACGCGGTCGGCTCCACGATGTTTTACGGCAGGGGGGCGGGAGATATGCCGACGGGCAGCGCCGTCGTGAGCGATATCGTCGATATCGGACGTGATATCCTCGCGGGCTGCACGGACCGTTCGCCAATAACGGCGTTTCGGGAGCGAAAGCCTCTTAAAATTCGAAAAATGGACGACATTACGTCGTGCTACTATCTCCGGTTCTCCGCTTTGGATAAACCGGGCGTGATGTCCCGGGTCACCGGCGTGCTCGGCAAGAACAACATCAGTATTTCGTCGATGATACAGAAGGGACGCAAGATTGATGAGGCCGTGCCGGTCGTGATGATGACGCATGAGGCCGTGGAGCGCGATGTGCGCAGAGCGCTCGGCGAGATCGACAAGCTGGACTGCGTAGCCGGATCCACGGTTGTAATCCGGGTGGAAGAGGGAAGGCAGGGTTAAACGATTGCGGATGGAAAAGCTTTAATCCGTATTATGAGGGATACAATCATGACCGATAAGATCAAAGTAGACAAAACTATCGACATAAAAGGTCAAGTCTGCCCTTATACGTTCGTCCGCTCAAAGCTGGCAATAGAAAAAATGAACGTCGGTGAAGTACTTGAGATCATCCTGGACCACAAACCAGCGATTGAGAACGTTCCAAAGAGCATGGAGAACGAGGGCCAGAAGGTTTTAAAGATCGACCAGACGAGCGAAAAAGAGTGGCATATCTTTGTCCGGAAGGACAAGGAGAAGAAAAAAGGCTAAATTATATTAGCCACGGATTGGTACGGATTTTCACGGATTGAAGAATTATAATTCAATGCTTTATTTCATCCGTGTTCATCCGAGGTTAAAAAAGGTTTGAACTATGGAATTTACTGAAGACCAGATACTGCGTTACAGCAGACACATCCTGCTGCCGGAAGTAGGGGGCGACGGACAGGAGAAGATCCTGAACGCCAAGGTCGTGCTCGTGGGAGCCGGAGGCCTTGGCTCGCCGGTGGGGTATTATCTTGCAGCGGCAGGCGTCGGCACCATCGGCGTGATCGACAATGACCGCGTGGAAATTTCTAATCTTCAGCGTCAGATCGCGCACAATACGAGCAGGCTTGGCGTATTGAAAGCCGATTCGGCGAAGGAAACCTACGAGACGCTGAACCACGATGTGAAGGTTGTTACGCACAAAGAGCGGCTGTCGTCCAAGAATATTATGGATATCATCAGGGATTATGATATCGTGGTTGACGGGAGTGACAACTTCCCCACGCGCTATCTCGTGAACGACGCCTGCGTGATGCTCAGGAAGACGCTGGTGAGTGCGGCGGTCTTCCGGTTCGAGGGCCAGGTAATGACCATCTTCCCGGGAGAAGGGCCCTGCTACCGCTGCCTGTTCGAAGTCCCGCCTCCGCCGGGCATGGTGCCGTCCTGCCAGGAAGCCGGCATACTCGGCGTGGTGACCGGCGTGATCGGGACGATCCAAGCAACCGAGGTGATCAAAACGATCCTCGGCATCGGCCATCCGCTCAAAGGAAGACTCTTGTTATGGAATGCACTCGATATGGGGTTCCGCACCGTGAAGGTGCCCAGGAACAAGGAGTGCCCCGTCTGCGGTGAACACCCGACGATAAAAGAATTGATCGATTATGAGCAGTTCTGTTCCATGAGCCACTGATTCGAGTGTAGATCCCGGAATGCGGAATTGCCCCCCATCATACCCCTTCCCTCGGGGAGGTGTGAGGCGAAGTGACGGCCGCAGGCTTTAGCCTGCGAGAGGCGAGAATCCTTCCAGAATGCTGACTTTTAAAAAATCCGATCTCCAGCGTATTTTTGAACACTGTATCGCGGGACTCCCAAATGAAGCCTGCGGGATCCTCGCGGGGAGAGACGGCAGCGTAGAAAAAGTATATACCATGAAAAACGCAAAGCCGGGTCCGGCGTATTATGAAATGGATCCGGAGGAACAGTTCCAGGTCATGAAGGAAATCCGGGAGGCGGGCTTCGCGATGGTCGGCATGTTCCACTCACACCCGACCGGCCGGGCCTATCCGTCAAGCGTGGATGTGGAAAAGGCATACTGGCCTGGGACGGAGCTGCCGAACTATCCCAACGCCGTCTATGTTATCGTTTCCCTCCTGGATCGGGCGAATCCGGTCGCCAAAGGCTACTCGATTGAGGAAGGCACGGTAAGCGAAGTCCCGTTGACCGTTATATAGAGGCGGAGGAACGATACGCAGATGACATATGTAAAAGGCCTGCGGTGCGTAGAGTGCGGCAGGGAGTACAAGATCGACCCTGTCTACGTGTGCGAGTTCTGCTTCGGGCCGCTTGAGGTGACCTACGATTACGAGCGGATCAAGAAGGACATGACGAAACAGAAGATCGAGTCCCGGCCTCACCACATGTGGCGGTATCGCGAGCTTCTGCCCATCGACGGCGAACCGATCACGGGTTTCGATTCCGGCTTCACGCCCCTCATGAAAGCCAAAAACCTTGCCAAGGCATGGGGCGTAAAAGAAATTTTTATCAAGGACGACTCCGTAAATCATCCGACCCTTTCGTTCAAGGACCGCGTTGTGGCTGTGGCAGTCACGAAGGCAAAGGAGTTCGGGTTCGACACCGTGGCGTGCGCATCAACGGGCAACCTTGCCAACTCCGTGGCGGCACAGGCCGCGCGGGCAGGCATGAAGCGGTTCATCTTCACGCCGTCGGACCTTGAGCTCTCGAAGACGATAAGCTCGCTCATCTACCAGCCAAACCTCGTGACCGTGGATGGCAACTATGACGAGGTGAATCGGCTCTGCTCAGAGGTCGCAAACAAGCACCAATGGGCCTTTGTGAATATCAACATCCGGCCGTTCTACGGAGAGGGCTCCAAGTCCATGGGCTTCGAGATCGCGGAGCAGCTCGGGTGGAAGGCGCCGCACAACATCGTGGTACCCAACGCCAGCGGCTCGCTCATGACGAAGATTTGGAAGTCTTTTAAAGAGCTCGAGAGAATGGGTCTCATTCCGCCGGTGAAGACCCGGGTGTTCGCAGCACAGGCTGCGGGCTGTAATCCTATTACCACGGCGATCAAGGAAGAGAGCGACATTATAAAACCGGTGAAGCCCAAGACCATTGCCAAGTCGCTCGCTATCGGGAACCCGGCGGACGGCTACTACGCAGCGCAGGTCGCGAAAGATACGGGCGGCTTCGGCGCGGATTCTACGGACCCGGAGATCCTGGGCGCAATGAAGCTCCTGGCCGAGACCGAAGGCGTGTTTGCCGAGACGGCAGGAGGCGTGACTGTGTCGGCGGCAAAGAAACTTTTGGACTCGGGCAAAATATCGAAGGACGAGACGTTGGTGATCTGCATTACCGGCAACGGGCTCAAGACCACCGAGGCGGTTGTGGATCATCTCCGGAGGCCGACGCCGATCAAGCCGAACATCGAGGCTTTCGAGGAGTTGCTGAAGAAGATACAATAATTCCGCTTTTTTATACCAGGAGGAGAAGACCATGGCTGTGAAGGTGAGGATCCCGACCCCGCTGCAAAAGCTCACGAACGGTAAGGCAGAAGTCGAATGCAGTGCAAAGAACGTCCTCGAGCTTGTCGAGGCGCTTGAGAAGGAATACCCGGGCATGAGGGAGCGGCTGTCCGATGGCGGCAAGATCCGGCGGTTCATTAATATCTACGTGAATGAGGAAGACATCCGCTTCGTGAACAAGGAAGAGACAACGCTCAAGGACGGCGACAATGTTTCAATCGTCCCGGCTATTGCCGGCGGCAGGTAAATTCGGCAGAGGACCCCAATCCCCGCTTTCGGGGGAGCGGGGTCCGGAGCGCAGAAAGTATAATCTTGAATTTTGGAGTTTTGGACCTTGAACGACGTACGCTGCGGCTGACAACGAAGGAGGAAACATGGCAACGAAGAGAATTAAACTGACCTTTCCGCAGGAACTGATCAAGGAACCGTTGATCTTCACCATGGCAAAGAAATTCGATGTAATGCCGAATATCCGGAGGGCCAAGGTAACTGAGAGCGTGGGCGAAGTGGTACTGGAACTTGAAGGGTCTGAAAAAAAACTTGAAGAGGGCATCGCGTATCTGAAGGAGCGCGGGGTGAAAGTTGAAGCCGTGGAAGGTGATGTTGTGAGTTCTTGATTCCGTGAGGGGGTGAGATGCGAAGCGCGCGAGGATTCAAATCATGCTTCTTGCCCCGTAGGATATTATGAAATACATTATTTTACTCGGTGACGGGATGGCCGACAGGCCGCAGGCATCGCTCGGCGGCAAGACCTGCCTGCAGGCAGCCAGAACTCCGAACCTTGATCAATTGGCATCGGTCGGGCAGGTGGGGATGGTACATACGATACCTGCCGGATTTCCACCCGGCAGCGACGTGGCCAACCTCACGGTCATGGGGTATGATCCCCGGAAGTATTATACCGGCCGCTCCCCACTTGAGGCCGCCAGCATCGGCGTGGAGCTCGGACCTGATGATGTTGCGTTCCGGTGCAACCTCGTGACGCTCCGTCTCACCGGCCGGAAGTCATCAGGGACGGGTCGCAAGGCGATCATGGAGGATTTCAGCGCTGGCCATATCTCAACGCAGGAAGCGCGACTGCTGATCGAGGAGATCGACAGCAAACTGGGGAGCAGCCGTGTCCGGTTTTATCCCGGCGTCAGCTACCGTCATCTTATGGTATGGAAAGGCGGGAAGGACCGGATCGAATGTACACCGCCGCATGACATCCAGGACAAGGACATCCAGGACTACCTCCCACGCGGTGAAGGCGATGAGACCATTAACTCCTTGATGGAGGAATCCATCGATATCCTCCTTGGTCATCCGGTGAACAAGAGCCGCCAGGAGAACGGCAAGCGGGTAGCGAACAGCATCTGGCTCTGGGGACAGGGCCGTAGACCGAACATGCCGACCTTCAAGGAAAAGTACGGCCTCGAAGGAGCTATGATCTCGGCAGTGGACCTGACGAAGGGCATTGGCATATACGCGGGGTTTGAAGTGATCAATGTACCGGGTGCGACGGGTTGGATCGACACCAATTATGTGGGCAAGGCCGAGCATGCGCTTTGGGCTTTGCAGACCAAGGACATTGCCTACGTCCACGTGGAGGCGCCGGACGAGGCAGGTCATACCGGTGACGTCAAGAATAAACTGAGAGCCATCGAGGATTTCGATGAATTTATCGTAGGCAACATCATTCATGGGATGAAGCAATTCGACGAGTACCGGATCCTCGTGCTTCCGGACCATCCCACGCCGCTCGAGATCCGGACGCACTCGAACGAACCTGTCCCGTTCGTGATTTATGACAACCGGAAGGAACGGAGCGGTAAACCCGTGGCCTATGATGAGCGGATCGGGGAACGGAAGGATGCCCTGCTTTTTAAAGAGGGGTATACCTTGATGGATTATTTTTTGAAGAAGTAGTTCGTTTTACCATAGAGTTCACAGAGAAATCTTAAATTTTCAATTTATAGTTTGCTCTGCATACTCCGTGCTCCCTGTGGCGAAATAGTCTTTATCATTTATTCGACGGAGGAGAAAGGGTGCTCATAGTTCAGAAATACGGCGGCACGTCCGTTGGGAATCCCGAGCGGATCAAGAATGTGGCGAAGCGTGTTTGCCGCGCAAAAGAAGAAGGTCATGATGTGGTGGTCGTCGTCTCGGCCATGAGCGGCGAGACGGACAAACTGATCAACCTCGCCACGCAGGTGAGCGAAAACCCGGACCCTCGTGAAATGGACATGCTCGTTTCTACGGGCGAGCGCGTGACCATCGCGCTCCTTGCGATGGCGATCCAGGCACTCGGCCACAAGGCACAGTCTTTCACGGGCAGGCAGGCCGGGATTATCTCGGACTGCGTCCACACCAAGGCGAGGATCGAGAGGATCACCGGGGATCGCCTCAAGCACGCGATCAAAGACGGCAAGATCGCGGTTGTAGCCGGTTTCCAGGGAATCACGGAACAGTCCGACGACGTGACGACCCTGGGACGCGGAGGCTCGGACCTCACTGCGGT
>JBLMWN010000332.1:0-4471 GCA_050257255.1 Betaproteobacteria bacterium
TTTGTCCCTTCCGCCCGCTTGAGAACGCAGAGAAAGACGGAATTGTGCTACCTCCTGTAACATTCTGGCATGTCATTTCAACAAATAAACCTGGTTATTACAAAAACAAAATCAAAAAAAATCCTTTTCATTCGAACTGACGTATGTTAAACTAAACTCCGTTAGTGAGACCCTCTCCGTTTGACTGGGTTCTTCGCTTGAGCAGATGTGTCGCACGGAGGCCTTGTGCCGGATACGATTACCGGTGAACCATTGCAGGACCTCTTCAGGACCGAAATGTGGCGGGACCACTTCACGGCCCTGTCCGAGAGCCTCGGTTTTCCCCTGCGCATTTATTCACAGGCGGGTGCGCTGATCTTTGCCCCACCGGGACCGGCGCCCCTGTGTCCGGCGTTCCGCTCGCCTACATCCGCTTTCGCCTCACGTCACATTGCAGAATGTCAACCTCTTGCGCTGAACACGCTCTCGACAAAAAAACCGGACATATTCAAGTGCAGCGCAAACATCATGAGCTTCGCCCTTCCAATAGAGTACATGGGCGAGAGAGCGGTCATCTTCGGGCAGGGATCTTTTTCCTCATACCAGGACTTCCGCGAATACCTGAACATCGTGAATGCCGAGGAACTTGAAACCATCTCCCTGCCCCCCCCGACCTCCTTTACGAGCTTCGAACAGGTTTGGAAAGCCTGCGTCATTGTCGCGGACTCTGTGAAGAGACTGCTGCAAAACACACAGGAAACGGCGGCCTTGAGGACAAAGTTCGATCGTCTGAAAAACATCATCGGGATATGGGGGGCACTCGACGGAGAGCAGCCCGAAAAACTCTACAACCACATGGCTGGCGAACTGGCCTCCCTTCTCGATGTCGACCGCATTTCTGTTCTCCTCCACGATAAAAAACAGGAAAATTATACGAACCGTTCCGATCTCGCAGCCGGCGGCGGGAAGAGTGAGATATGCCTCAGTGAACAAGATCCAGTCGTCCGGGACCTGATCGGCGGAAAGGCGTTTGTCCGCATCCCGGGGGCGCCGAAAGAACGCGGCGCACGTCACCCGCAGGGCCCCGGGACCCGTTATTTTTTCCCCATCATGAGCAGTGAAAGCCTCGAAGGTATTCTGGTCGCCTCCGGCAGGGATCTTGCGGAGGGAGACAGGCAGGTCATCAGTGCGGTCTGCCGGCAAGCCGCCCTCTATTTAGAGAACCGGCGCCTGCAGCACAAACTCGCGAGGAAGTTCGAACGGTTCGCCGCAATCTCGGAACTGACGAAATCGATAACACCTATTCAGAATTATGAAACGCTGGTCAGGACGATCCTCGACATGTCGGCCTATCTGCTCAAGGCCGAACGGGGCTCCCTGATGCTGATCGACCAGGAAACGGACGCCTTGCTCCTCGAGGCGAAAAAAGGCATGATCGACGGCGTCGCGGACAAGCTCAGAATCAGCCGGGGCGAGGGGATCGCCGGCAGAGTGGCCGCAATCGGCGAACCCATCCTTGTCGAAGACCTTGAAAACGATCCGAGGATCAGGCAGAAAAACAGAGGAAGTTACAAGACGCGTTCCTTTGTCAGCGTCCCGCTCAAGATCGATGAACGCATCATCGGCGTCCTGAATCTTTCGGACAAGATGTCCGGCGAGGTCTTCAATGAAGACGACCTGTCCCTCATTCAGTCCTTTGCCACGCAGGCGGCCGTCGTCATGGAACGGCAGGCGTTTATCAATAAAACCGAGGAGCTCAAAAGACTGACCATTACGGACCCCCTGACGGGCCTCCCGAACCGCCGGTATCTGTTCGAACGGCTGAAAAACGAACTGGCCAGGGCCGAACGGTACAATCACCCCCTCAGCCTGCTCATGCTCGATCTCGACGGATTCAAGGAGTGCAATGATTCCCGGGGCCATCTTTACGGGGACGGAATATTGAGAAACATAGCGGACACCCTGTTTCAGACAGTGAGATCCATGGACATCGTGGCGCGATACGGAGGCGATGAATTCATCGTAATCCTGCCCGAAACCGCAGAACCGCTGGCAAGAGACATCGCGGAGCGGGTCCGGGGCAATATCATGCGGTCGGTGCCGGACCGTCATGATGCTCATGACGCGGAAACGCATATGCTGACGGCCAGCATCGGCATCGTCTGCTATCCCGATCACGGGAAAACGCCCGAACAGCTTCTCGAGAACGTCGACCGGGCGCTGTACCGCGCCAAGAAGATGGGAAAGAACAGGGCAGAGGTTTATTCATAGCTCGACCTCCGGCCGAAACCAAGAGCTGTTAGGGTTGCGGGGTTAACCCGTAACGCAGGCGCAACTCGCAACGATATGATTCACGCATCCATATCAAATATGGGAAAGATATAGCATACTATGCTGTTCAGCCAACTCCAGGAAAAAGATTTTGTCGACAGGCAGGAAGAGCTCGACGGACTCTCCGCACGGGTCCTCCAGGCGGACGGGGGGCGTGCGCAAAGCGTGGTGCTGTCCGGCGTTCGCGGCATCGGGAAAACGGAGTTGCTTAGGCACCTTTTCGGCCGGCTCTTCTGGAAGCAGGAACGTATCGCCCCCTTCCAATTCACCGTCAATCCCGCGGTGCTGTCGGCGGCGGCGTTTGCCAAAACCTATCTCTGCCGGTTCCTCTGTCAACGGCTCGCCTTCCAGAAACGCGAGCAGGCCCTGCTCATGAGCGACGGAATTTCCCTCGATGCCCTTACCTCCCTCGTCGAGGAGCAGGAGGCCCTCTGGGCAAAAGAGATTCTCGACCAGTACGTGCAAAATTCCGGAGATCCCCTGGACGCCCTCCAGGTTGCCCTTGCGGCGCCCCGCCGCTCGGTCGTTGCTACGGGGACGCCCGTCGCGATCCTGATCGATGATTTTCACCTGCTGAGCGGCCTTCATCTGGGCGATAGCCCCGATCCCCGACTGGTCTCGCTGTTCGAGGAACCGGTATCCTACGGGAAAACTCCCCATGTGATCACCGGGAATGCGGCCGAGCTTCAGGAGATGCCCGTTACGGGAAGCCTTGAGCGCATGCCCCTCCTGCCTTTCAGCCCGGAGGGGGCTTCGTCCAAGGTGTTCTCTCTCCTGAGCACTCGTGAAGCCCGGACCGACGCGCCACCCCTGCTGCTCCGCCGCCTGGGCGGCAACCCCCTGTACCTGGACTGCGTCGTCACGACGGCCTGTGCGGCGAACAGCCTCGACGATAAGGATTTCTGGAATGCCTACATCCGGGAGATCACGGAAGGGACGCTCTCGCTCTCCTGGATGGCCGCCTTCAAGCGCGCTTTCCCGGGCCTTGGAATACGGAAAGCCGCCATCGAAATGGCCTACAAAATTTATCATTCAACCGAGCCTCTTTCCTGCCGCCGGATGGCGCGAATGTTTTCGCTGCCGGAAAGCGGCGCAGAGGACATGGCGCACGCCCTGTATCTCGCGGGTATCATTCGAGGAGAGTTCGGCGTCTTCAGGGCGGTTGAAGATCCGGTGTTGAAGGACATCATCGACTGCCTCTACCGGAGAGAAGTCCTGGGAAAATCCCTTCCGGACCTGGAGAAGGACTTCCTGGAAAGGCTGGTCCCGCAAAAAGAGCATGAGGTCCGCTTCGACATCACCCTGCCGATGGCCAAGGACGCCGAGCTCGTTGCGGCGCAGGGCCTCGAACAGATCGGGAAAAGCCTGGGCCTCAGCCAGGATGCAGTCGGCCAGATGCAGATAGCAGTCATTGAAGCCTGCATTAATGCGATGGAACACGGGAGGGGAACGGAAGGAAAGGTCTTCGTCAGCATCTCCGCCGACGACGACCGTCTGGAGGTGTCGGTTGAAAGCGCCGGGCGGGAATTCATCATCCAGGAGACGGGAGAGCCTTTCAACGACCCGGGAGGGAGAAAAACACCGGGAAGAGGATGGGGAATTAAATTGATCAAACGCTTCGTCGATCACATAAAATTCGAAAAAACGTCGCGCGGGACAAAGGTCGTACTCGTCAAGAAACTGGCAAAGTCCCCGGACCTGCAAAAGGAGAACGCAAAAAATCATGAGTAATTTTTCCTTGTCGTCAAAGTCCGCACAGGACGGCATCGCCGTCATGATGCCCAGAGGGTACATCAATGACGTCGGTGCTTCGAGACTCGAGCAGATGAGCGAACAGTTACTCAACCAGGGATCGAAAAAGCTCGTCGTGAATTTTACCGAGGTGCAATTTATCAACACCATCGGGCTCTCTATTTTTTTGGGCATTGTGCAGAAGACGCTGGAACACAGGAGCTCGCTCTGTTTTACGAACCTGAAGAAGGACCATCGCGAGATAATCGAGGTGGCGGGCCTCACAAAATTCATCAAGATCTTCAAGGATGAAAACGACGCTTTTCATTACTTGACCGGGAGATGAACTCAGGATGTCAAACATCAGAATGCGTCTCAAACGGCTGCTGTTCAGCATCTCGTCCCTGATCGACCTGGGGCAGGAGGCAAC
>JBLMWN010000333.1:0-4792 GCA_050257255.1 Betaproteobacteria bacterium
ATAGGTCTTCTCGTTTCTGGCAAAGTCCGCCGCAATCCGGCGGGTGATGGTGTATATCCAGGGTGAGATCTTTGATTCACTACGGAAGGAGGGGAAGCTCTTGACGATCTCGGTCCAGACCTGCTGCGCCGCGTCGCGCGCAGTTTCCTCGTCCGTGATCATCCTGCGGCAGATGGACGAGACCATCCTGCCGTACTCGCGCGCGATGGTGTCGAGGGGAAAATTGTGATTGACCGATGTCTCCATGAATACGTCCCTTTAATTGGCAGCAAGCGGCGTAGTCCGCAGCCATGCAGTATTTATTAGTCCTTGCCAAGAATAACATCGACCATGGTCTTTCTTGGTTGGCAAAAAAGCCGCTTCACCCTTCCCCTGAAATCCTCCGGTGTAATATGCTCCTGGTGGGTGCCCATGACTATTTTGATGGCAGGAAAAGTCTCTCTTAATGCCTTTTCATATTTCTCTTTGAACGGACAAAGTGCCTTCACGCAGTAGGAGAAGTGGATCGCATCAACGCGAAACTCGGTGAGTGCCTTGATACGCTGCAGAAGTTTGTCCGGGCCTGTCAGGGTCGGGCACCCCGGACAGTTGACGATGCCGACCAGGTCGAGCGGCTGCTCAGTTGGGTAATCGGTAAATGTTCCTTTTCGCTTACGAAAATCGGCCAGGCAGCTCGCAGACGAGCAACCGAGGTCCTGTGTTGCGTTTGAGCAGGTTAAAATTCCTATCCGTGCCATGGTTGACCTCCCCGCGCGGGGTTCTATCAGGAGAGAAAAAAGTAACGTGCTATTTTATCATCGAGAACACTGAAGGCACAGAAAAATCTGACGAAGTCTGCTATGAGGAGAATGTGATCATCGCAGAATGGAAAGAGACGGAAGTCCTTTCCCGGCTATGAAGGCGGCGACATACGGTCGATCAATCCAGCGGCGCAGTTCGTCCTCACGAGGAGGCATCACTTTAGTTTCTTGATCACCGCCTTCAGAATGTCGGCCCTCGTGATGATCCCGATGAGCGTGTTCTTGTTGTCCACTACGGTCAGCCTCCTGATCCTCTTCTCATCCATGATCCGTACCGCTTCGGCAACATTCGCATCGGGTTTTATGGTAAGCGGCGGGGAAGTCATGATATCTCCCACATGATCTCCGAGTTTGCGTGCTGGAAGCGGTTCTCCCAGCAGATATCTTAACAGGTCCTTGAATGTGTGCTCCCGGCTTACGCCCACCATTGAGAGAATGTCGGCTTGAGTAATAATACCGATCACTTTGTTTTCCTTATCAACAACAGGAAGCCCGCTTATGTTTTTATCAGTTAAAATAGTTGCTACATGCATGACGCTCTCATATTTTGAGATGGAAATAACATCCTTGGTCATTACATCCTGTACAAGCATCTCGAACCCTATTGTTGATCTTAAATGCCCGCCGGTAACATCGTCATGTGCCGTATTCATAAACTCTCCATAAAAAAGATTTGAGATCGTAATACAGTTATTGTATAAAATGAATGCCATATAATAAAGCAAATTCTTTACGGTCTTCGCCGGGGGATATTAAAACGTAAGAACAATCTTCCAATCAACCTTCATTTTCGACAAGGGTATGGGACAAAGCCGTGCCGATCACGGCGGGCACTTTGCACAGACCGAGGTGAACAGAGCTGTGCTTAAGTACCGGTCGCCCCGGTCGGGCAGGATCACGACGATAGTGCCGTCCTTTAAATCTTTTGCCTTCCTGATCGCCGCCGACATCGCAGCGCCGCTGCTCATGCCTACAAATAAACCTTCTTCGAGTGCAAGCCTGCGCGTGGCATTGAAGGCATCGTCGTCCAGGACATTCCATTTCTCATCCAGGGCTGTCGGGTTATAGATTTTCGGCACAATGGCCTCGGTCATGTTCTTGAGGCCCTGGATCTTGTGGCCCAGATTGGGCTCCACGCCGAGGACCGTGATCGAACGGTTATATTCCTTGAGCCTCCTGCCCGCCCCCATGAGCGTGCCCGTCGTGCCCATGCCCGCGACGAAGACGCTGACTTCCCCTTTTGTCTGCTCGTAGACCTCTTTACCCGTGGTCTCGTAATGTGCTGTGGCGTTCGCCGGGTTGTCGAATTGGTTCGGCATGAAATAGCCGTTCCGGTGCTCATCGTAGATCTTGTGAGCGAGCCGGATCGCACCGTCGGTTCCCTCTTTGCCGGGACTTAAAACAAGCTCGGCGCCGAAGGCCTCGAGAACCTTTCTCCGTTCCAGACTCACGCACTCGGGCATCACGAGCTTGACCTTATACCCCCTGGAGCTGCCGACCATGGCAAGTCCGATCCCCGTGTTTCCCGACGTTGCTTCGAGAATGGTCGAGCCCGTCTTAAGCTTGCCTTCCTCTTCAGCGGTCTTGACCATGTACCAGGCGATCCGGTCCTTCACCGAACCGCCGGGGTTATTCCCTTCGAGCTTGGCAAGGAGCCTGACCTTCGGGTTCGGATTGATCCTGTCCAGCCGCACAAGCGGTGTCTTGCCGATTGAATCGAGAATGCTCATTTCGTTCTTACCTCCGTGATTGTCCGGGGTATGAGTAGTTTGCCCTCTTCAGCAAAGAGGAGGGGGAGGATTTGAAAAGATAATCACCCTTTTCATCCTCCTTTTCCAAAGGGGAACCATTGCGGGATTCGGCATCCGACCGTAAACCGGGATGCGCCCTCTCAGTGACCAGAGAGAAGTTTATGACTTTCGAAAAAGTTTGTCAATGAGAGACTGCAAGTGCCGTTACGATGCGACCTGATGTTTCATGGGCATGTGTCGCCCGAACAATCAAAACGTGAAGAAAGTTTTACCTTTATGAATGCTACCATTTAGGGGATAAGGTCGCATTGGAGGATGTTGCGAGATTAGCAGGAGGCAAAAGAAAAGCCGAGGGAGGCAAGAGCCTCCTCGGCTTTTGAGTCGGCGAATGCTCTTACTTCGTAGTGAAGCTGCTCGAATCGCTTTCCGTCACTCCGCCGTTGCCGTCACTGGCAATGACTTTCCAATAATAAGTTGTGGAAGTCTGCAGGCCCGAGACCGGCTGGCTAACCACTGTGCCGGATGCCGGCGTTTTGGCGCCTCCAACACTACAGCCAACGAGCGTGCTTCCTGCCAGGATTACCACGGCTGCGATGAGTAGCAGTCCTTTCCTACCCCGCGCTGTACCGGCGAAGACAACGCCGAAGAAGAGGAACCCGATACCGGTACTTGCGAAAAGAGTCCCTGTTGTCTTACCTGCCGAAGCTGTGTTCACGATCATAGGAGCGCTGAAATTCGGATCCGTCGAGATGCGCAGTTCATAGCTGATATGGTCTCCGTCTGGGTCTGTGGACGCTTCCCACTGCATATTGAGGGAAGTCTCGAGATCCTGCTGATGGTCTGCCGGGTATTTCGGCTTGGGCTTGCTCGGAGGATTATTGCCAAATGAAGAAACTCCCGTTCCGCTGACCTGTACCGTGACAACCTGCTCGTCCGGGTCATCGGAAGGAATGTCGAGGCTGTCACTGAACTGACAGGCGTTGGCCGCGCTGGCAGCTGTATCACCTGATGTGCCTGTAGCTGACGGATTGGCACAGTCTGTTGGCGGCGAGAAGCGGACAATCATGGTGCAGGTATCGCCGCTGGCAAGGGTCTTACCGGAGCAGTTGTCGGATGTGATGCTGAAGGGAGCGGCAAGCGGATTTGCCGAACCGATACTCCCGATCACCAGGTTTCCTCCGGCTTCATTCGTGATGGTTACGGAATTGTCCACCGATCTCCCTTTGCGCACATTCCCAAAGGGGACCTGCAGATCATCGACGGGCGCCACCGAATCTGTGACCTTGATGTCGCCAACCGATGTTGATGCCCCAATGCCGCTGAGAGACACCGTCACGGATGCTTTACCCGGGTCGTTGCTCGGAATATTGAAGCTGTCTGCGAAGGTCCCCGTTAAGGTCGGCGCGAAGGCGATTGTCAGAGTGCAGGAGGCAGCCGGCGCGATGGTCTGGTTCGAGCAGGTGTCGGCCGTTATTGTGAAAGGAGCAGCCAGCGCATCAGTTGTTCCGACAGCACCCAGCACGAGGGCGGCATTCCCGCTATTCGTGACCGTTACCGTCTGTGTGCCAGAGGACCCAGCTGCGATAGCCCCGAACGGAACCAGCAAGTCGTTCGTCGGCGCAACGGAATCGGTTACCGTGATGGCGGGAGAGGAAACTGTTGCCCCGGTACCGCTGACGTTCACTGTAACCGTACCCTTCGAAGGATCATTGCTCGGGATGTTGAAGCTGTCCGATGCAACGCCTGTAGAAGTAGGCGCGAATCCGATTGTCAGAGTGCAGGCTGCTGACGGCGCGATTGTCTGATTAGAGCAGGTGTCTGATGTTATGGTGAAGGGGGCTGCGAGCGGATTAGTGGACCCGACAGCGCCCACCGTCAGGCCAGCTGTTCCTGAATTCGTTACCGTTACCGTCTGTGTGGCCGAGGCGCCGACGGTTATATTTCCAAAAGGCACCAGCAGATCGGTTGTCGGGGCCACAGAATCAGTCACTGTGATTGCGGCCGTGGGGGCCGTTGCTCCGGTACCGCTCACGTTCACCGTGACCGTGCTTTTCGCTGGGTCGTTGCTGGGGATATTGAAGCTGTCCGTAAAGGTTCCCGCTGATGTCGGTGCGAACGCCACTGTCAGGGTGCAGGAGGCGGACGGTGCGATGGTTTGATTCGAGCAAGTATCGGTCTTTACCGAGAAGGGAGCGGCAAGCGGATTAGCAGAGCCGACAGCGCCCACCGTCAGGCTGGCTG
>JBLMWN010000334.1:0-8337 GCA_050257255.1 Betaproteobacteria bacterium
GGTAGTAATTCTCCTTCAAGGCCGCGGTCTGCCCCTGGGTGACGTTAGTCATGGTATAGCCGCGCACCTTAAAGGAGCGGCCGAAGGGTGTAAGCTCGAGAAATACAGTGTGGCAGGCAGAACATTCCATCCCCGCTTGCCGAGCGAAACTCGGCACGGCGCGGGCTTTCGAAAGCGGCAGCAGCAAAGACACTGCAAGGATGGTGATAGCTATGAGAGACTTTATGTGTCTGTTCCTGTTCATGGCTGTTCCTCCTTATGCGGGTGGATTTAAACGAATAGAGGGCTTTTTTCATCTTTCGTAATTTCTCGTGGAGTGAGATGTTATCATGCGCAGCATGTCAATACCATAAATTGCATGATTCTTTGGAGACGGTGTGAAAACAAACCCAATAATATAACTATAGCCGAGATTCTATATAGAAAGAGCAAGTAACCGCTGAAAAAAGTCTGTGGGTGATTATTAATCCCGCGACTTGGAATCCCCCCGGCTCCTGACGGAGGGGGCTCCACTGATAATTGCGACATTGTAGAGTGACCTTCGCTGTTGCGAATCGCCTGGTTCGGAGAATCCGCTTGCTTGCCGCTCACTTTCCTTCAGGCCATAGGTCACGAGTCAGAACTCAGGAGCAAACTTTGAGCACAACGGCCACTTGCCCGTTTCCGCATCGCTTCATATAAGAAAAAAAGAACTTCTATTGACATGTATGGCAGGTGTCTATATTATATGTGTTAAGATTCTAAATATTGCGGGAAGAGGAGTCTTGGACAGCCACATCTATGTCACTATTCAAGAGAATCATACCCTTTTCACTGCTTCTTGCCATGACGACGTGTGCAGGCGAGAAAGAGCTTCCCGAAACCATCCCGGCCGCGCCTCCCCAGCGTTCCGCGCTGCAGCCGATAAAAAGAACCGTCCTTTCCGATCCCGAAGAGGCGCTGAAGTCCGCCATTAAAGCATACAGAGACGGCAATGGAGCGGCCTCATTGCTTATCTCACACCAACTGACTGAGCAGTTCCCGGAAACTTCATGGTACCGTCGTGCGCTGTTTGTGACGGAACAGGCATTAATCCAGATGGACCGGGCGTCCGAGGCGGACGCCGCGATGCTGCGCGTGCAGGCAGAATATCCGGAACTGGCCGACTATGCGGTCTTTCTGCTTGCAGAATATCATTTTTCTAAGGGTCGTCACAGCCAGGCCGCAGCTCTCTATCAGTCCGTTATGGAACGGCATCCGAAAAGCCCGCTGGCGATGCGGGCGGCATTCCGCAGAGGTCAGTCTCTCCTCGAGTCCTATGCCTATCTCCAGGCGATCGACGCATTCGACAAATTTTTGCAGGACCATCCCCGGTCCGAGTTTGCACCTGACGCCGGCCTGGGTCTTGCGCGGGCGCTAACTGCCGAGGCTCAGCTGGAAAAGGCGGTGCGGACGTACCGTGACGTGATGATACGATATCCGGGAACAGCGGCCGATCAGGAAGCAGAGCGGGCACTTACGGAACTCAAGGCAAGCGGCGTCGAGGTCGCCGATATGTCTCCGCCGGAGTGGTATGAGCGGGGAAAACACCTCTCCCGATCGAATCAGCACGCAAAGGCGATAGATGCTTACGCGAAGTTTTTGGAAAAAGAACCCGAGTCCCAGGACCGTCCCGACGCGCTGCTCAGGACCGGCGTTGCATTGTTCAATCTGGGCAGGCGCGGCGAGGCAACAGTCATTCTCGAAAAGATGGCGCGCGATTTTCCCGGTGACCAGCGGACGCAGGAGGCGCTCTACTGGATCGGGAGGTCCTACGGCAAGCTCGGCGACTGGGAGCGGGGAGTAAGGACGCTTCAGAAAATCCTCGATCGTTTTCCGGACAGCGAGTGGGCCGATGATGCGCTCTTTCTCGCCGGGAACCTGTGCCGGGATGCGGGCGATATGAAAAAGGCGATACGGTTCTACGGCAGGCTGGCGAAGGAGTATCCGGACAGCAGGTTTGCAGACAGCGCGATCTGGTGGAGGGCCTGGTCGTACTATACTGCAGGCGACTACAAGAAGATGGAACAGGCGCTACGGGAACTCATCAGCCGCTATCCCCGGTCGATTCTTGCGCACCAGGCCCGCTACTGGCAAGGCAGGGCGGCGGAAAAAATGGGGCAGCCTTCGCGGGCGATCGCCTACTACGAGCGGGTGCTGAAAAAAGGCCCCTATACCTATTACGGATATCGCGCGATGGAACGAAAGGGACGCCTGGAGGCGACCGGCGCGGTCGCAAAGGCAGATGATCCCGTCGATATCGGCGTTGCGTGCGGGGAGACGCCCTGCCCCGATGATCTCGCGAATATTTTCGACATTGATGACGGTCCTCCGGTATGGACCGACGAGACGCGGCAGATTCTCTCGGCGCAACCGTCATTTAAGAAAACGTTGGAGTTGATGTCCCTGGATATGAAGAAAGAGGCCTCCCAGGAGCTGTGGGCTCTCCAAGACAGGGTGCCCAGAAAACGCGGCATGCTCATCGGATTGAGCAAGGCCTTCTTCGAACTCGGCGACTACCAGCGTTCGCTTCAACTTGTGATCAGGAACTACGATCGGTATCTTGAAGCACCGACGCCGGGCACACCTGATGACTTATGGCTCCTCGCCTATCCCCGGGGGTACTGGGACAGCATCCTGTCCTGTGCGCGAAAGTACGGCCAGGACCCGTACTTCATCGCCGCCATCGTCCGCGAGGAGAGCCGGTTCTCGTCCGAGGCCATTTCACCGGCAGGCGCACGGGGGCTCATGCAGGTAATGCCCGCCACGGCGGAGTGGGTGGCCAAATCAATCAAGCTCCCGGGATTCGACCGGGAGAAACTGTTTGATTCCGACACGGGCATCACTATCGGCACGTGGTATATCGGTCATCTGATGAAACAATTCAAGGGCGATGCGCTTCTTGCGGCAGCAGCGTACAATGCGGGGCCGGATGCCGTTGCCGCGTGGCTCGCCAAATACGGGTATGCCAACGGGGAGCGCGACGCGTTCGTGGAGGCGATTCCCTTTGCCGAAACACGGGGGTACGTGAAAAAGGTGCTCCGAAATTACGCGGAGTACAAGAGGATTTACGGCAGGGCTCCAGGCGCTGTGCAGTCCGCCCGGCAGCAGCCCGCGGTGACGATTGGCCCTGTCGACAGCGGTCACCGGGCCGAGAACCCGTGAGGGTTTCGCCAGGGGGAAAAGGATTGATCATTACGTTGCACGATGCACGTTTGAGCTTGAGGACTAATACGGTTTGAAAGATCTTGACGACAGATTCGCACTTATAGAAGACCGGGTTCGCGCGCTTTTGGCGAAAAACAAAAATCTCTCGGTCCGCATCAACGAGTTGGAGCAGGAACTCGCACAGGCGCAGCGGGAATCCCGGGAACTCGAGCGCTTGCACGGAAAGAAACTCCATATCCGGCAAAGGATCGAGAACATCCTGCATGCCTTGGAGTCCATCGGCGCAAGGAAGCAGGAACGATGAGTCGGGACAAAGACACCGGCCGGGGCAGCCATCTCGTCCTATGATGACGAAAGACGAAGTTCTCTATAGAACGCTCCTCGATAACCTCTATGATGGCATCTATTTTGTCGACCAGGACCGGCGGATCACCTACTGGAACAGGGGCGCCGAGCGTATTACGGGATACCTTGCCTCCGAGGTAGTCGGAAAACAGTGCTCGGACAACATCCTGGCGCATGTGGACAAGAACGGAAAACGATTGTGTACGGAAATCTGCCCCCTGTCGGATGCCCCCAGCGTCAGCTCGGAGCGGGGCAAAGAAGTTTTTCTCCACCACAAAAACGGCCATCGGGTGCCGATCACTATCCACGTGGCTCCGATCCGCGATGAAAGCGGCTCGGTCATAGGCGGCGTCGAAATCTTTACGGACAACACGCCTGCCGCGGTCGCACTCGAGCGGCTCGCGGAACTCGAACGCTTGGCATACGTCGATGCGCTCACCGGGCTTGCAAACCGTCGATACGCCGAAATTACGCTGAACGCGCGGCTTGAGGAACTGCAGCGATACGGCTGGCGTTTCGGCGTTCTCTTTATCGATATCGACCATTTCAAGGACATCAACGACCGGTACGGTCACGACCTTGGCGATCAGGTGTTGAGGATGGTCGCCAGGACGCTCCAGAACAGCGTGCGCTCGTTCGACGTCGTCAGCCGCTGGGGGGGCGAGGAGTATGTCGCGGTGATCGCGAACGTCGAAAGTGAAGACCTTCTCACGGCGGCGGAACGGAGTCGGGCGCTGGTGGAGGAGTCCGGTCTCCCGGCGGATCCGGGCCTTCACGTTACCATTTCCCTGGGCGCCACGCTCGCCCATAAGGACGACACCATTGACTCGCTCATCAAACGGGCGGACGCACTCATGTACCGGAGCAAGAATGCGGGCAGGAACCGCGTGACTGCGGATGGATAAACGTATGACAGGGCTTCGTCGCCGGTGGCCTTTCGCCTTGGTTTGCGATAGCAAGGGACGTCAGTGGACATTATTAGCGCGCAAAAACTTATCAAGGACTACAACGGCTTCCGGGCCGTAGACGGTGTAGACTTTTCGATCAGGCAGAGCGAGTGCTTCGGCTTCCTCGGTCCGAACGGCGCGGGCAAAACCACGGTGATGCGCATCATTTCCTGTTTTATGCCGCCGACGGCCGGCCTGGTAACCGTCTTCGACATGGACGTGACCAAACAGCCCAGTTTGATCAAATCCAGGCTCGGAGTCATGCCTCAGGATATCAACCTGGACCCAGACCTTTCGGTGATTGAGAACCTTATCGTTTACGGGCGTTATTTCGACATCAGGAAGAAAGATTCGTTGCGCCTCGCCCGCGTGCTTCTCGAATTTGTGGAACTGCAGGACAAGGCAGACGTTCCGATTGACCAGCTTTCCGGGGGCATGAAGCACCGGCTCCTGCTCGCCCGTTCGCTCGTGAACAATCCCGAGATCCTGATCCTCGACGAGCCCACAACGGGTCTGGACCCGCACAGCAGGCGCGCGGTGTGGGATAAGCTCAATCATCTTAAAAAGCAGAATACGACGCTTCTGCTTACAACCCATTACATGGAGGAAGCGGAAAAGCTCTGCGACCGGGTGGCGATCATGGACTCGGGCAGGATCGTGGCCGTCGATTCTCCATCAAATCTCACGGCAGCTCACGGCGGCAACCTCGAGGATGTGTATCTCAAACTGACGGGGAGGAGCCTTGCAGATTAAGCGGGCCTTCAAGGTCTGGCAGCGGCACTGGCTGGTCTATACCAAGCTGTACAAGACGAGCTTCGCCCTCAATTTCGCGGAGCCGGCACTGTATCTGGTCGCTATGGGGCTCGGCCTCGGATCGTTCGTGAAGGACATTCACGGGCAGCCCTATATCAAATTTATCGCTCCGGGCATCGTCGCCTCGTCCTCGGTGTTCGCAGCGGTGTACGAGTGCACCTACGGCACCTACATCAGGATGACGTTCCAGAAGACCTTCGATGCCATTCTCTCAACGCCGGTAAACCTCGACGATCTCATTGCCGGTGAACTTATTTGGGGCGCAACCAAAAGCGTCATCTTCGGCATCACGATCATGATCGTGACGGCGCTTTTCGGGCTCGTCGACTCGCCGCTTATCGTGCTGGTGATACCGTTTGTTTTTCTCGGAGGGCTCATTTTTGCGGAGTTATCGGTCATCTTCTGCGCGATAGTGCCAGGGATAGATTATTTCAGCTATTTCTATACGCTCTTCATGACCCCGCTGTTCCTGTTCTCCGGCATTTTCTTCCCGCTGGATGCGATGCCTCGTATTGTCTCTGATCTCGCATTTTTTACGCCGCTCTATCACCTTGTAAATATCAGCAGGTCCTTTTCGTCTGGCTCGGTAACCGGCGCCTTGGGGAGCATTGCCTGGCTCATCATCGCTGTCGCGGTCCTTGCGCCGTTCCCGTTCCGGCTTATGCGCAAACGGGTCATCGCTTGAACAGCCTCCATGAGGTTGTTCCGGCATCTGCGTGCGGGGATGAGCTCGACTGCCGTGCGATACCATTTTCGAAGCACCGGTGATACGGTGATATAATTGATGGCATGATTGTATAGTCGTTCGATTAAACCGAGAGAAAGGTCTCACGATCATGAGCAGAACCACGTTTTCTGACAAGGTCCGGTCTGTCAGGGACGAACCGCTGACAGCCAGGGGAATCGCCATTTTGCAGGTCAATTTGGGTTACCGATGCAATATGGCATGCAGGCATTGCCATGTATCTGCCAGTCCAGCCCGCTCCGAAACAATGAACAGGAGGACTGTCGATATGGTCTTGCGGGCTTTTCTGGAGAGCCCCATCGAGACGCTGGACATCACCGGCGGAGCCCCGGAGTTGAATCCCTATTTTCGCACGCTTGTAGCCGAAGCGCGGAAAGCGGGGCGGCGGGTCATTGCCCGCACGAACCTCACCATCTTTTCCGAACAGGGCATGCAGGACCTCCCGGAATTTTATCGTGAACAGGGCGTGGAACTGATAGCTTCGCTGCCCTGCTATCTGGAAGACAATGTTATTGCCGTGAGGGGCAGCGGTTCCTTTCAAAAAAGCATCGATGCCCTTCGCAGACTGAACAGCCTCGGATTCGGCAACGGATCATGTGCGCGTCCCCTGAGCCTCGTCTATAATCCCGGCGGAGCTTTTCTTCCGCCTGCGCAGGGAGCCCTTGAAGCGGACTACAAACGGGAGCTGAAGAACCGTTACGGGATATCATTCACGCGCCTTTACGCGTTTACCAACATGCCTATCGGACGGTTTCGCGATTCTCTCATGGTCAACGGAGGCCTCGAGCGATATCTGGACATGCTTGCATCGGCATTTAATCCGGACACCCTCGATGCTATCATGTGCCGCTCGCTCGTGAATGTGTCATGGAACGGCAGACTCCACGACTGCGATTTTAACCAGGTTCTCGGGGTCCCCACGGCGTCCGATGTTCCGCATCATATCAATGATTTCGATTACGCGGCGTTGGCACGTCGAACAATCGCGGTAGACGACCATTGTTATGGATGTACCGCCGGGCAGGGGTCTACGTGAGTGGGAGCGGCGACGTAGCAGGCAGGTTGCCTGCTGAAAGATCACGGCACACGTTGTGTTGCATAACCTGAAGGAATTTGTCTTTCGAGGAAAGACTACGCCACTATGCGATCACCCTTGATTCTTGCCGGAGACATTGGCGGCACCAAGACGCGGCTCGGCATTTTCCATGCATTACGGAACGGCATCCGTCTTCTTCGGGCGCAGGACTTTCCCAGCACAGCCTATACTGGGTTGGAAAAGATCGTCGAAAAATTTATCAACGAAACAGAACGCATTAGCGCAGCCTGTTTCGGCGTGGCCGGTCCTATCGTTGAAGGGACCGCCATAGCAACCAACCTTCCCTGGAACATCTCCGTAACGTCCCTCAGACGATTCCTGCCTATCCGCAACGTTGTCCTTGTTAACGATCTCGTAGCGAATGCTTACGGTATTGAGGTCATGGAGAAAAAGGACTTCACGGTCCTGAACACGGGCAAGGGTGTCGCAGGCAACCGCGCGCTGTTGTCAGCCGGAACCGGTCTCGGCGCCGCCATCTTGTTCTGGGACGGCAAGCGATATATCCCATCGCCTTCAGAGGGCGGCCATGTGGAGTTTGGGCCGAAGAACCGCCTTGAACTCGGTCTTCTTCGGCATCTTTTCGAACGCTTCGGGCATGTAAGCTACGAGCGCGTCCTGTCCGGTGCAGGGCTCTACAATGTATACCAATTTCTGAGGGATACTGGGGCCTGCGGGCAAGAGCCCCGATGGTTGAGCGGACAAATAGAGAAGGAAGACCCGGCGGCCGTGATAACCGAGGCGGCACGCCGCGAGAGGAGCAGGCTCTGTGCGGCAACACTTGAGCTCTTCACATCGATCTACGGCGCTGCCGCCGGCAACCTCGCACTCCAGGTCATGGCCACGTCGGGGGTGTATATCGGCGGGGGCATTGCGCCGAAGATCATCTGGAAGCTGAAGAGCGGAACCTTCATGAATGCCTTCAAGGACAAAGGGAGACTTTCCTCTATCGTCGAGCGTATTCCGGTGAAGGTCATCATGAATGACCGTGCCGCATTGTTTGGCGCTGCTGTTCATGCGACACGGCTGCTGGAGAAACGCTGAGACGCCTCATGTCGATCGACGATGCATTCTAAGCGTTCAGTCCATCTGGTAAAATATGAGCAAATAATATATTTTATCACCGGGCAGTAAATCGAAGCATTCTGCACCACGATCGAAAGGAGGGGCAACAGGAACAGACGTCAGAGGAGACCACTATTGACGTG